>NZ_VOSM01000002.1:600000-858881 GCF_007997015.1 Lujinxingia vulgaris | reverse complement strand
AAAACGCTTGCTGTCCGACAAGGCATTGAACATGCCCTGTCTGGATTCCTATGAACTTTTCAAAGAGCGTCGAGAACTTGTCTCGACTTTGCCTCGCGTTTCGCCGTGTTTCTTTTTGGCGCCCCATCGAGGGATGCGGAACTTACTGTCCGCGTTTCGTGCTGTCAAGATGTTTTTCGATATTTTTGAAAGTTTCTAAAATTTCGAAAAGCCATGTTGACGTTGCTCGCTGCGGCCCGTGTTGGCGTCGCGTTGAGCGGAGGCGGTTTCTACGTTGCTGCTTTCGCCTCGTCAAGGATGTTTTCGCATCCTTTTTCCCTTTCGTTGTGAGCCGCGTTTGCGGCCCCCGTCGTCGGGAGGCGCTTTATGGGCGATGGCGCCGATTGGGTCAAGGAGTTTTGCGAAGAAGTTTTCCACAGCCGGCCCTACAATGAGGTGCGGGAGGCTCGCTTGACCCCTAATTTTGGGGCGTGTTAGAAGCCGCCGTGCCCTTTACGCGGCGAGTTTTCGGGCATTTCCGTGCCTCGGAGTCTGGCCGCTTGACGATGTTCTTAGAGCTTTGACGGAGCCATCCATGTCTGTTCGCGTTCGTTTTGCGCCCTCTCCTACCGGCTACCTGCATATGGGCGGGGCGCGCACAGCGCTCTTTAACTACCTCTTCGCGCGTAAAGAAGGCGGGACCTTTGTGTTGCGCATCGAAGACACCGATCTTGAGCGCAGCAAGCCGGAGTACACCCAGGTGATTCTGGACGCCATGGAGTGGCTGGGCATGTCGCCCGACGAGGGGCCCTATTACCAGACCCAGCGCTTCGACCTTTATAGAGAGAAGATCGACGAACTCCTGGCCGCAGGTCACGCCTATAAGTGTTTCTCTACCCCTGAGGAGCTTGAAGCCGACCGGGAGAAGGCGCTGGCCGAGGGTCGCAAGCCGATGTACTCGCGCAAATGGCGTGACCGCACCGATCATCCCGAAGGCGAACCCTTTGTGATCCGTATTAAGATGCCGCTCGAAGGCACCCTCACCATCAACGACATGGTGCAGGGCACGGTCACGGTCGACGTCAAGGAGCTCGACGACTTCATCATCGCGCGTAGCGACGGCTCGCCGACCTACAACTTTGTGGTCGTCGTTGATGATGCCACGATGAACATCAGCCACGTGATCCGGGGTAATGACCACCTCAACAACACGTTCCGGCAGATCCCGGTGTATCAGGCCCTGGGTTATGACATCCCCACCTTCGGCCACCTGCCTCTCATCGACGGCTTGAGCAAGCGCAAGGGCTCGGCTTCGGTGCAGGTCTACCGGGAGCAGGGCTTTTTGAAAGAGGCGATCGTCAACTACATCAGCCGCCTGGGCTGGTCGCACGGCGATCAAGAGCTCTTCACCATGGCCGAGCTCGAGTCCTTCTTCGGCTTCGACCATGTGGGGCGCAGCTCCTCGACCTTCGATCAGGACAAGTTCCTCTGGGTGAACTCCGAGTGGATGAAGCGCCTGGAGCCTGAAGAGCTTGCTAAGCGCTGGCTGCCTTACCTTGAAGATGCCGGGTACTCGGTCGAACTCGATGAACGTCTCGTCGCCATCACCGCGTTGATGCGTGATCGCGTCAACACGATGGTCGCGCTCACCGAGGAGAGCCACTACTTCTTTACCGAAGACGTAACCTACGACGAGAAGGCTTCCAAGAAGTGGCTCAAAGCCGGGGGCCTGGAAGGCTTCGGGGCGCTCGTTTCCCGCCTGGAGCAACTTGAGGACTGGAGCGCGTCTTCGATCGAGGCGGTCTATAAAGAGGTAATGGCTGAGTTTGAGCTCGGCATGGCCAAGGTCGCGCAACCGACCCGAATCGCGCTGACCGGCGCGACGAACAGCCCCTCGGTTTACGACCTCGTCGCCACCTTCGAGCGCGACGTCGCCATCGCGCGCCTGCAGAAGGGCCTCGCCTATTACACCGAGTACGTCGGCGATGCCTGATCGCTTACGCACGCGCAATGGCTCGCTCTGCCTTGCGGTGATTGCGCTGGCGTTGGCGCTGCAAGCCTGCGCCAGCGTGCAGTCTCACCCGACCGAGGCACTGATCTGGCGCACGCCGATGGCCTTTGATCCGGTGGAGGCACGCGCCCCTGCGCTTCTTGAAGCGCAGGGGCGCCGGGGAACCGCAACCCTCTTCCGGCTGGAGCGCGCGTACGCGCCGACGCAAGCGCTGGTGGCTTACCGACTGACGCTGCAACGCGACGGACTCGCCGCTTTAAGCGACACCTTCACCTCCGAGCCCGCGGGCCCCGGTCAATGGTGGGTGTTCCATTCGCGATCCGATGAGACTGTGGCTCACGCGCTGCTCACGACCACCCCCGACGCGACCTGGGTCGTGCGCCTGGAGCGCACTGGCCACGATAATCTCACGAGAACACGCACGACATTGAAAGATCTGAGCGACGGCATTCAGCCCGAACTTCGGCCCGCTGAGAACGCCCTTCCCGACCTCCCCCTCGGCCAGGCACTCCGCGCTCCGAGCGATCTTTACCTCGATCCCCCCGCCACCTCCGGGGGGCCTCGCCACGCCGCGCTCCGCGAGCTCGCTGCCCCCCGTACGCTCTTTCAGGGGTACGCGCTCGCTGAGCCTCTTCCCTACCCCCTACCTGCCGACGCGTACCTCTCTCAACTCATCGAGCGCTACGCCGGGCAGATCACAGACCTTAGCGCTGACGAAGTTACCTCCGAGTCCTGCGGCACCACCTGCCGCATCGCAACGCTCACTGGCGAGGCATGGACCTACACCCTGGTCGCAGTAAGCTCCGGCAAGGAAGCGCGCCATCTTCTGCTCTGGCACCCGAGCTGGAGCCGCGCACCGAACGTCTTGCAACCGCAGCAGCGGTGGGTGGAGGACTTCAGTCAGCGCGCTCACGAGCTCATTGAGGTGCCCGCGCTATGAGCCAGGAAGACTTCGCCCAACGCGTCTACTGGCTGGTAACCCGCATCCCATTCGGGAGCGTGGCGACCTACGGTCAGATCGCTGGTTACGCCGGGAGCCCCCGTGCCGCTCGTGCGGTTGGCACGCTCCTGCGTCATTCCCTTGAGAACTTCGGGGAGCTGCCCTGGCAACGGGTCATCAACGCGCAGGGCCGCATCTCCTTTAAGGGCGATCTCGGTCGCGCAGAACTTCAGCGTGCGCTGCTGGAAGCCGAGGGCGTGGTCTTCGACAGCGAGGGCCGCTGCGACCTCAACACCTACCGCTGGCAACCTCGGGAGATCTTCTGGGATGTCGACTGACTCACCACCTCAAGCATCGCGCATCGCGCGCTACGGCCTGATCATCGCGGCCGCAGCCCTGGTCTTCGCGCTTCTCGGTTCGCGAGATGACACGGTCGCACTGCCGCAGGAGGTTGCGCAGGTGGTGGCCGAACACCCGGCGTCCATTGTTCTGGTCACCCACCACGTCGCCTACCGCGCGCTGCGCGAACACCCATCATTTGCGACGCGTCCGGTCGCGCTCCTCTCAAGCTGGCCGCCGAGCTCGCTGGTCGTAAGCTACGACGAGGCCCCGCAGCGTTTTGAAGACGCGGACATGAAGTCGGTCATCACGCAGGATGACTGGGTGGTCTGGGAGCCCGCCACGCTGACCACCCTCCCCCTCTTTGATCTGGCAAGCGTCGAGACGATTGACGCCAAAAATCACGTAGCGCCCTGCCCGCGCGACGACGCCGGGTTCGCACGATGCGGCGAGCCCGACTGGATGCGCCCCGGACTTCGGGATGTTGAGGTTGATGGTACGCACACCACCTGCACCTGGGCGCACCCCTTACCCGATAAGCGTCTGCGGGTGAGCTACCCGCAGGTTCGTCCCCGCGATGATAAGGGCCGCACGCTGACGTTGCTCACCGGACTTCGCGACAGCTCGGTCGGCACCGGAGCGCCTGTGGAAGTCAGCGCGCGACTCGGAGACGATGTGCTCAATCACACCCACCGCGACAGTCGCGGCTGGCAGGCGCTGCCTTTGCCGTCTGCAAACCAGGATCTCCCGCTCACTCTGGAGATCTCCTCCCCGAACCCGGGCCGTCGACACTTCTGCTACCGATTCGAGTACCGCTGATGCGATCGTCATCTGCAGCCCCCTTTCCGCTCTCCAACCGCGCGCTCCTGGCGAGCATCGCCGTCGTCGCGGCGATCCTCGTCTTTTTCATCGGCTACCGCGGCACCACGCCCGAAGGACTCGCCTGGTTGGAACGCGGTCTTACGCGCGCCCGGGCCCTCTCGGCCGGCAACCTCAACGCCCTCTTGGACGTTGAAGGCATCTTTGCCGCCGACCTGGCCGCAACCCTCATCAGCGCCATCTCCCCCACCCATGCCGCCCGAAACGTCCACCTACTGGGCGTCGGTTGCGCAGCCATCTCCACCGCACTTATCGGCGCACTGGCGCTCCGGCTGGGCGGCCCCCGCAGCGCGCTCGCCGCCTCAGCGCTGGCCCTCGGCGCGCTCCCCTGGCTGGGACTCTTCGGCGCGCACGCCCCCGACGCGATCGTCATCCCCCTCACCCTGGCTTTCCTCTGGCTCTGGACGCTGCCCGCAATTCACCCGCTCGGCATCGCGCTGGCCGCAGCGCTGCTCGCGCTTCTTGGGCTGAGCTGGATCGGCGCTTTTGCGCTGATGATTCTCCTTGTGGCTGCGGAAATTCTCGGCGATCGCGACGAAGAAGGAGGCACCATCCTGCGCCTGGACCACCTCCTCATTCTGGCCTTTGGCACAGCTCTTTTTCTGAGTTTTCCGGGCTTTTGGCCCGATCCTGCCAAAACCATCCCCGACGTCTTCCTCGATCTCTTGCTCGCGAGCGGGCCCGAGCTGGTCTTCCGCGGGCATACCTACCCGCCGACACGCCCGCCTTTGACCATCGGACCGATGACCTGGCTTGAAGCGACCTCGCCAGCGGTGCTCCTTCCGGCGGTATTCGGGCTCTTTCTGGCCCGGCCCTGGCGTTGGCTTCGCCGGCAGCGACTCGCCAGGGCACTCTTCGCGCTTATCGCGGCCTCGGTGCTTCTTCCCTGGCTTGCGCGCGGCCCCTCAGCCTGGGGCGTGGATATGAGCGCCCTGGCCATTGCCGCGCTGGCGATTCTGAGCGCGCCGGGCGTCGTCGTCGCGCTCTCGGCCATGCGCGCGCACCTCAAGCCGCCCTTCGAGAAGTTGGCCTGGATTGCGCCTGTGCTGCTCATTGGCGTCGCACTGGCCCCGGCACTCGTCGGGCCCTCGGACGTCTTCGAGACAACCCGCTACACCCTGCCCGCCCGCGCCTTCAGTGAGCCCACGGGACATGATGCGCCGGCGCGCAGCGCGTTGCTTCCCGTCGACTTTCTGCAGCAGGCCGCGAGGCTCCACGGCCCGCTCGATCCCGGCGAGTTTCGCGAATTTACCGACCTCTACATCGCGATGGGCGAGCTCGACGCGACGGTGGTTGCCCCCGACGACGCATCGGACGAGAGGCCGCGCATCATCGCCCTCCCGCACTTCGGGGCCGGACCCACCTGGCGTGCCGTGGGCGCGGGCAGTGCCTGGCGTCCGGGCGTCCTTGCCCCGATTCAGGGAGGGGGGAACTTCGCGTTGCTCCTTCCTGCCGACGCCCGGGACGACGCCCTTTAAGCGATCACGCCCTGCTGGCGAAGCTCCGCGATCGTCTGCTCCTCAAGCCCGAGCCCGCGCAACACCTCATCGGTATGCGCGCCATGTGCAGGTGCCGGGCAAAGCTCCGACGCTCGTCCGGATTCGGCACTTCGTACCGGCGAGCGAACCTGGCGCACGCCCTGCAGCTCAAAAAAGACCTCGCGCGCCTGAAAGATCGCGTCATCGACGAGCTCGCCCAGATCGCGCACCGGCTCCACACAGCAGTCCACCTCCCCGAGCACCCGCTCCCAATGCGCCTGCGGCTGGCTTTGGAAGATCGCCGCAAGCTCGGCTGCGACCTCCTCGCCATCCTCACCGCTGAGCATCCCTCGCCCCGAGAGCTCCGGCCGACTCAACGCCCCCACAAGCGCCTCCCAGAACTTCGGCTCGAGCGCCGCCACCGCCATATGCCGTCCGTCGGCCGTCGCATAGACGCGGTAACAGGGAAGCCCGCCGCTGAGCATGCCCGCCCCCGGCGCCATCGCCTCACCAGCGGCCCGCATCGCGATCGCCGGCGCCATCAAACTCAACGCCCCCTCGCTCATCGAGATGTCCAGCCACGCCCCCTCTCCGCTGCGACTTCGGGCAAAGAGCGCCCCGCAGATCCCCAGCGCCGCATAGAGCGCGCCCCCGGCCAGATCCGCCACCTGGTAGCCTGGCACCACCGGCGCCTCGTCAGCGCGCGCGTTCTGATCAAGCAGCCCGGCGCGCGCCACGAAGTTCAGATCGTGACCGGCCCGCTCGCGCGCCGGGCCGCTCTGCCCGAACCCCGAAACCGAGCAGATCACAAGCCCCGGGAAGCGCTCCCGCAGCCCCTGCGGATCGAGCCCCAGCCGCGCCATCACCCCGGGGCGAAAGCTCTCCAGAAGCACGTCCGCGTCATCCAGCAGGCGCTCAAGCACCTCGCGCCCCGCTTCTTGTTTCAAATCCAGTGTCATCGAGCGCTTTCCGCGGTTCACGCTCGCGTAAAACGCCCCCACCCCATCGACCAGCGGCGGATAGTAGCGCGCGTAATCCCCTCCGCGGGGATCTTCGATCTTGAGCACCTCCGCGCCCATATCTGCAAGCAGCAACGAGGCGAAGGGACCGGGCAGAAGTCGGCTCAGATCAAGGACTCTAACGCCCTTCAAAAACGTGCTGGCAGTGTCGGTGGGGGGCTCAACGCGCATGATGATCTCCCGGAGCAAGAAGTCTCAGAACGCCTGCGAGGCAGGCACAAAAAAGCGCACGCCGAACACGATGTCGGGTGCGCCTTCGATTGCCCGAGCCGGGCGAGTCGCCCGGCTCAACGCGCGATCAACCGATGAAGTTCTGAAGCTTCATCGCCAGACCCATGTTCCCCTGGATCTTGATCTTGTTCATCATGAAGGCCTGGGGGCCGGAGAGGCGGCCTTCCCACATGTCGACAAAGTCGCCGTCCTTCATGGTGATGCTGCAATCCGCTTCGGCGTTCTCACCTTCGCTGACGAAGTCTTCATCTTTGGTGAAGTCGAGCGTCCAGGTGCCGCCGTCATCGCCGGTGATGTTGAAGACGTACACGGCGTTGGTGGACTTGGCCTTGTCCGGGCTCTCTTTGAGGTTGGCGGGAAGCACTTCTTCGAAGATCGAGCGGGCGGTCAGATCAGACATCGTATGCTCCTGAGCATCTATGCGGTTAACTTCGACCCTGAATTTCAAACGCTCGGGCTGGTCACGGCCCGCTGAGCGTTTACTCACAACATTAATCGGCGCTTTAGCTAGCACGGCGCCCCCCACGCTGCAAGGTGGGAGCTTGCCGCGCGGCACCGGCGAAGTCTATAAACCGGCGGGCAGGCGGCAAGCTCACTTCTCGACTTTTACCCCCGCGGGGCCTCTATGAGCACCGATGTGCGACTGCTGGTCGCCTACAAAAAGAGCCGCTACGAGCAGTACGTCCTCGACCAGGGCGACCAGGCCGTCGCCCACCTCATCGACGAGGGCCACGTCAGCGTCGCTCGCCTGCGCGCCTCCCACCGCGCTCACCAGCAGAGCCTGGAGACGATCCTCGAGCACTTAAGCGCCCGCGGCATCGACTTTGAAGCCCGCTACCGCGGCGACGTCACCGACACCTCCGGCTTCGATCTGATTATTGCCGTGGGCGGCGACGGCACCGTGCTCGACCTCTCCCACCGCATCGATCAGACGCCGATGCTGGCCATCAACAGCGATCCGTCGGCCAGCGTCGGCTACTTCTGCGCGGGGTTCGCTGCGGACTTCCCCCGGCTCCTCGACCGCACGCTCACCGGAGGCTGGGAGCCCACGCGCCTGCGCCGCTTCTATGTCTGTCTCAACGGTGAGCAGGTCGGCCCGCCGGTGCTCAATGATGTGTTGATCACGCACGCCAACCCGGCTGCCGTCTCCACCTACCTGCTCAAAGTCGGCAACCATCCGATCGAGGGGCAAAAATCCAGCGGCATCTGGTTCTCGACCCCCGCCGGCTCCACCGCCGCGATCCGCTCGGCGGGCGGTTACGTGCTTCCCTTTCGCAGCCAGAGCTTTCAGTACCTGGTGCGCGAGCCCTACCCGCCGGCTCAGGGCGGCTATCGCTTCCTCAAGGGGCTGGTCCCCATCCATGAGCCCTTTGAGGTCGTCTCGCGCATGCGCGAGGGACGCATCTTTCTCGATGGTCCCCACCTGGCCCTGGAGTTCGGCGTGGGGGCGACGCTCACCATCGATCCCGACGCCCCCCCGCTGAAGATTTACGGGCTTGAGGAAGATCGTCGAACGGCGTGAGCGCGGCGCGCGCAGCCCCCGAGCTGCCCGCATGAGAGCCACCTGCGGAAAGTCGAGTCGATGTTGACAAAAATCTTGTCGACCGATCCGCCTGTGCTACGGTCCGGTTGTGACCCGCGACGCTTCGCAATCAACAGCGACGCGATGGCGCAACCCCGAATCACGAGCTGGAACGCACGATGAGCCGACGACGACATTCAAAACCTGAGCGCGGGCTGAGCGCAGGCCGCCTGATCCTCGCCACCGCGGTGTTGGCCCTGGTGTTTAGCGCGGGGCTGATCGCCGGTCAGCGCATCATGCTCGAAGATAGCCTTCCGCCCCTGGTCTCCGTGGGGCAGCCGGCGCTGGCGAGCCAGCGCCTGGCCCCGACCGAAGCATCTGCGGACGCCGAAAAGGCTGGCGACGACACGAGCACCCCGCGCGACGCGATCTTCTCCTTCTACGAGAGCCTCACCCGGCCCGAGGCTCGCCCCCTGATCACGCGTAAGCAAGCGGAGCAGCCCGAACCGGTCGCCAAAGCCGCGCCGGCCCCCAAGTCCGCGCCCGCCCCCTCTCCCGAGAGCGCTCCCGAGCCGCGCGCCGGCGAGCAGCAGCCCGCCGCTGCGGACGTCGCTAAAGCGGCCGAAGTCGCTCCGACGCCGGTGGAACAAGCCGCAGCCGCTCCCTCCGAAGTCGCCGAGAGCGAGGAGGTTGAGGCCGCGCGCTACACCCTCCAGGTCGCCTCGCACCCGACCATGGAGCGCGCGCGCGCCGAGATGGACAAACTCAGCGCCCAGGGTCTTGCGCCGCACGTGATCGCCGCCGACATCCCCGGTCAGGGCAAGTTCTACCGGGTGCGCATTGGCAAGTTCGCCACCGTCGAGCAGGCCCGCGCTCACCAGGCGCAGCTTGAGCGCACCCGCGAGGTTCGCACCTTCGTGACGCCGCTTTAATCAAGCGCAAGACCCGATCAAAAAAGCCCGCCTCCCCCATGGGGAGCGCGGGCTTTTTCGCGTCTTACTGTATCGCAACGGGGCGCCATTGAGGCGCGCCCTGATCACGCAACCTCAGATCAACTCGACGTACTCCAGGTCACCAACCGGCCCCTTCCCTTTACGAATGAGCTGGGGAAGATCGCCCGAAAAGTCGATGACGGTGGAGGGCTCGGGGAACACATATCCCCCGTCGACGATGAGATCGACGGAGTGGCCGTAGAGCTCCTCGATCGTCCACGGATCCGGGATAAGCTCCCCGTCGGGGTGCGTCGCGCTGGTGTTGGCTACGGGGTTGCCCAGCGCCTCGATCAGCGCAAGCGCAATGGGACTCTCCGGCACGCGGATGCCCACGGTCTTACGCTTATTGAGCATCACCCTGGGCACCAGCTTGGTCGCCTCCAGGATGAAGGTGTAGGGCCCGGGCAACATCCGGCGCAGGGTGCGGTAGGCGAAGTCGTTAACCAGCGCGTACTCCGAGATGTTGCTCAGATCGCGGCAGATAAACGAGAGCGGGCTGTGGTCGGGCTGGCCCTTGATCTCACGCACCAGCGACTGCAGGCGCTCGACGGCCTTCTTATTAAAGATGTCACAGCCGATCCCGTAAACCGTGTCGGTGGGATAGGCGACCAGCCCCCCGCTCTTGAGCACCTCGACGACCTGGTCGACGCGACGCGGCTGGGGATGTTCCGGGTTGAGCTCGATGATCATGGGTTCAAGATCCCGCCGCAGTGTCGCGCGGCAACTTAATCGTGGGTTTCTCCGGGTGCGGCCGGTAGAGCACAAGCGTGTGTCCGATCTTCTGAGCGAGCTGCGCGCCTGTGCCGGCGACGATCGCCTCGGCGGCCTCGACCATGCCGTCGCCTTCATGAATCTTAACCTTGATCAGCTCATGGGCCAGCAGCTGGGCGCTGACGTTTTCGATCAGGTTTTCGCTGATGCCCTTCTGGCCGACGTAGACCAGGGGTTTAAGCGAGTGGGCCAGCGTGCGCAGGTAGCGGCGCTGCTTACCGGTGAGGCGAGGACTCAGGCGCTGGACCAGGCCGGCGCTCGATGAAGATTTTGATGCGGTCATGCGTATCCCTGTGAGGAATGAGGGTCGAAGTGAGCGCCCTTATAGAGAGTTCTTCGCGCGGCGGCAACCGCCCCGCGGCGCGGAGGCGACACCACCGGCTTGGCCTGCATTAAGGCGACGTGTACGATACCGCGCGATCGGCACAACGATGATTCGGGCCGGCTTAAGCGGTGAGACCCCTGCGTTGAGGAATGTCTGTGAAATACTGCCCAACCTGTAAGGCGCAATTTGAGGGCGAGGAGATCTTTTGTCCTCACGACGGCACCCGACTTCTGACGAAGAAACGTGACACCCCCGGTCGGCTGGCGGGCTCATCGCTGCACGGCGTGGTCAACCTGGAGGCTTTCCTCAGCGCCGACCACCTCGGAGAGCTCTACCGCGGACGGATGCTCACCGATGGGACGGACGTGCAGGTGCGGGTATTCCACCGTACCTACACCACAGCCTCCCTCGCTGCGGCGCGTGCGACCCTGGATTCACTCAAAGCCGGCGCTCCGCTGCCTCCCCAGATTCTGAGCGCCGCCGGGCTCTTCACCGACCAGCTCCCGCATTTCATCGCCGAAGAGCTCGCCGCGGGCGAATCACTCGATCAGGTGATCAAGACACGCGGCCCGCTTCCCTGGCGCGAAGCGCTCGCCGTGGGCTGCAAGCTCGCCAGAGCGCTCGACTGGCTGGCGGCTAAGGGCTTTCGCCCCCTGGGGGTGAGCCCTGGCTCGGTCTACATCGACGCGGAGCGCTCCGATGTGCAGCTGGGCAGCTGGCTGCTCGGAGAACTCGCCAGCGATCTACCGGCGATCGATAGCAGCACACCTCGCGAGGCGCTGCCGCTGTGGCTGGACTACGTCGCCCCGGAACTTCTGCGCGACCGCAACGCCGATGCCGGTGCCGCCGCGGTATTCTCGGTAGGGGCAGTGATTTACCGGGCACTCACGGGTCAAACCCCGCTACCAGCCGACGCGACTCCCGAAGCTCTCTTCGATAAGGATCACTACCCGCCGGTGCCCTCTTTTGACGGTATCGATCTGGAAGGCGCCCCCGAGTCGCTGCGCGCTCTTCTGCGCATGAGCCTGGCGCGCGACCCCGCGCGCCGCTTTCAGGCCCCGGCCGCGATCATCGCCGCGCTCTCCAACGTCCTCGGTAGCTCGCCCGACGAGGTTGCTCCTCCCCTGGAGGCCGCAGCCCGAGCCGTCTTCAACCGCCCCGGCGATACCGGCCCGGTGGCCCTGCCGGCCTACACCTCGCCAGAGAATGCGGACGATGCGGCCATCGACAGCGTAGGGCACACCGAGCCCCAGCATGAGCGTCACACCATGCTGGGCATGCCCGCCGTAGCTCAGGAGGAAGAACTTCCGAGCGGAAGTTCGCCCGCCGACGAAGATGTGCCGCCTCGTGTCATCATCGATGATCCCGGCCAGGAGCGTCCTCCGGTCACGACCGCCCCTTACGGTGAAGGCGCCTTTGATGAACCTGAAGAGCCGGGCGCACGCACCGCTCCGCTCAACGCTGTGGCCTCCGCCGAAGATGGCGCTGCAACGCGTGAACCTGACGCTGCGGACGACTCGCAACAGGAAGCGTCCGCGAGCACTGCGCCCCTCAACGCGGTGGCCCACACCGAAGAAGCAACGCCCGCGACCGACGCGCCGGAGGAGGAGCCTAACGAGGATACCACTCCGAGCAATGCCGCATCTCCCGACGATACCCCGGCGGAAGGGGGAGAAAAGAAGACGCTGATGATGACGGCGGTCTCTGTGCAGACGCTGGCCGACGAAGTCGACACCGGGGGCGCGAGCCCCACCGCGGAGGCGACGAAGGCAGACGACACTGACGACGCAGACGAATTGAGCGACGCGTCGCCAAAACTCTCTGGCGAGGCCACCGCCCGCCCGGCAGCCTCGCGCGACGAGCCCGCCGGTCCCTCGATCGTCGTCGCCGATGATCTTCAGGGCGAATCGGCCGAACCCTCTTCCGCCGGGGAAACGACCACGGACGAGGCTTCCCCGGCGAAGCGCGCCGCCGAAGATGCGTCCATCGTCGTGGATGATGCGCTCAAAGATGGGGACTCGAAGCAGGATTCCGACGGAACTACCGACGCCCGGGCTGACGCCGCCGAGGTGTCCACCGCCCGCAACGCCGCTGTCTCTGAGGATGTCGGCAAGCTCAACATCGGTTTTGTGAGCGCCTCGCGCAGCGCGTCCACCGAAGACATTGACGCCGGATGGTTCTCCGACTCCGAGGACGCCTGGGCGAACGAGGCGCTTCGCGAAGCGCACGACCGGACGCGCTCGCGGGAGAAGCTCGCGCGGGTGATCATTGTGGTGCTTCTGGTCGCAGCGTTCATCGCCGTGCTCGTCTTCACGCAGAGCTACGAGCCCGAGGAAGAGGCCGAACCTGGCACCAGCGAACGCGAGGTCGAACAACCCTCGGTCGATCTGGAGCGCCTCGAAGCGCAGTTTGAAGATGCGATGGCGCGGGGCGCGCTGATTCACCCCCGCTCCAACAGCGCCCTGCAGTATCTGACCGAGCTGAAACGACACGCTCCAGAGCGCTACGAGGCTCACCGTGCCGATTTCGTGGCGGCCGCCGATGAAGCCAGCCGCAACGCCGAAGGCGAGGAGCGCTGGCAAGAAGCGCGCGACCTCTCCGGCTTTGCCAGCCAGCATGCCCCGGACGACGCCGCACTCCGAGAGCGCGCCGAGGCCGTTCAAGCGCGTTATGTAGAGACCCTCGAGGGGGAAAGCCCCTCCCCGAGCGACGACGCTAAAGGCGGCACGTCGACCTCATCGAACACAGCATCAAAAAAACGTGCCTCCGACACCCCGAGCCGCGACGAGCGCTCGCGCCCTACTCCCACACCCCGCGTCGACGCGGAGGCATCTTACCGCGAAGGTCGCCAGGCCTACGCGCGCGGGGACTTTGAGGCGGCCCGTACCGCCTTTGAGCGTACGCTGAGCGCCTCTCCCAACCACGCCGGCGCCAATGCCGGCCTGGGCCAGATTCTCTTCGATCAGGCCAACATGCGCGATGCCGAGCGCTACCAGCTTCGCGCCGTCCAGGCTCGCCCCGACAACATCGAGTACCGCCTGCAGCTGGGGACGGTCTACTTTCGACTGGAGCGCTTCCAGGACGCCATCCGCACCTGGGAGGAAGTCCTCAACCGCGATCCGAACAACTCCGACGCGCAGCGTTTCATTGAGCTTGCGCAGCGCCGCGTGAACTAAAGTTCGCTCCAGGTATCGCCGGCGGTCAGGAGTTTCCTTCGGGCGCAACCCATACCTCGAAAGCGGTACAATCCACGCTAGAATCCGGGCAAAAAAAGGGCTCACCGCAAGCCTGACGTCTGGTCAGTCGCGATGAGCCTGGGTACTAAAACCCTCCATTACTGGCTCCTCAATGAGATGCCCGGTACACGATCGTGCGGTGGTCTGCGAGCAGACGACACTTCGCGCTGAACTGCTCCAGGCTCAACCCCAGATCACTCTGGTGGCGCGCCCAGTAGCGCAACATCGCACGCTTGGCATCAAGTCGGGTTTCACCGATGAAGACGATCTCGTCATTCACGGCGGGCTGCTTTCCGGTCTGTTCCGACGAGGAAAAGACCTTTCCAATCAGTTGGATAACCCCATGTTGGTTCTCCTTTTTGTCAAAGACCACACCCGCTCACTACGCGGGCGACTGACCGAACAACGCTCACCTCAACGGAGCATTCCGCTGATTTGAGCAGCGCGAACGATGCACCACTTTCCCCGAAAAGTCAACGCTGGGCCTTGAACACGCCGAAGCGCTCAACGAGCATGGCGCATCTGCACATCCCCTGAATGTCCGAACGCCGCAGCGCACTTCAAGTCGCGTCAGGCAGTGTTTTCCGCTCGAGATCCTCGCGAAGCGCCTCCCACTGCACGCTGCACAGGGCATCGACCGCGTCACGATCGTTGAGAAGTTCGCGCACCCGCGCGTCGGCCAGCGTCAGCGGGTAGTGGTCTTCGCGCACCGCGCTCATCAAGTCGTCGTCGGCTAGCATGGTGGCGACGGCGTCGCGTCGCAGAAAGTCGGCAGCCCGGCCCTGCGCGCGAACCACATCCTGGGCTCCGCCCTCCGCGGCCAGCGCGCCGCACATCAGCGCGTCATGGAGGCGTCGAAGATCGGGAAACTGCCAGGGGGCCAGCACATTAAAAGAGCGCACAAACGCGGTGGCCCGGCCCTCGCGCAGCCCGAGCGTGTTATCGGGATCATGCCTGCTCAGCGGTGTCTCGATGAGCACGACAAGCACCACCGCAAAATAAACCAGAATCAAACCTTTGATGCCGCCCAGGCCGGCGCCCGCCACACGGTCGAGCTTACCCAGGGTCTCACTGGTCGCGCGTAGAATTTTGACGGCGACCCAGCCTGCGAAGACCACCCCGACGTAGATGCCGACCGCGGCCATCAAGAGGCTCAGTGCTTCCACCCCCGGCGTGGCCGGACCCGACTCGTCAAAGACCGCGTCGCGCACCAATGGCGAGACCCAGGACGACGCAACCACCACCGCGATCGCCGCAATGATGCGTACGATCTGGCGTAGCGCGCCCGAGCGCCATCCCAGCGCCACGAACACCACCCACACAAAGCCTGCGATCAAGTCGAGGGTCACGTCTTCCCTGAGTTATGCGGCGACTCCACACCCGAGGCGCACTCAACTCGACGGGTCATCGGGCCGCGCAGCGGCTGGCAGCGCAGACCTTCCGTCAAGCCCGCTGACCGCTTCGGCGGGCTGAACCCTCTCCATCAAGGTGGTGAGTTGGGCGCCTTCGAGCACCTCTTGCTCTCTGAGGGTATCGGCCATCTCGTGGAGAAGATCCACATTTTTCTCCAACACCTCCAGCGTGCGCTGGTAGAGAACGCTGACGATCTGCTGAACTTCCGCATCGATCTTCTCGGCTGTTTGATCGGAGTAGCCCCGCGCGCTCACGCCCATCTGTGAGAGGAAGGGGCTGGAGTCGTCACCGTAGCTCAGGTTGCCGATGGCGTGACCCATCCCGTATTCGCTGACCATACGACGCGCGATGTCGGTAACCCGCTGCAAATCGTTGGCCGCACCACTGGAGACGTCGCCAAAGACAATATGTTCAGCAGCCCGCCCTCCGAGCAGCATGCAGATGCGGTCGTGAAGCTCACTTCGCGTGACGAGATAGCGATCCTCCAGCGGCACCTGCAGTGTGTAGCCGAGCGCGCCGATGCCTCGGGACACAATGCTGATTTTGTGCACCGGGTCGGCGTCACTCATCGCCCCGGCGACAATCGCATGCCCGGCTTCGTGGTACGCCACAATGCGCGACTCCTTCTCGGAGAGACGGCGGCTCTTCCGCTCCAGACCCGCCATCACCCGCTCAATCGACGCCTGAAAATCCTCGAGCTCCACCTCGGACTTGTTTTTGCGCGCAGCGAGCAGCGCCGCCTCATTGACGATGTTGGCCAGATCCGCGCCGACGAAGCCCGGGGTCTGCGCGGCGACCACGTTCAGATCGACACCAGGCGACATCACCACCCGACGGGCGTGCACCTCCAGGATGCGGCGGCGGCCCTTTTTGTCGGGTCGGTCCACCACCACCTGGCGATCAAAACGCCCCGAGCGCAGGAGCGCCGGATCCAGCACCTCCGGCCGGTTGGTGGCGGCCAGGATGATGACACCGCTTCGCGTATCAAAGCCGTCCATCTCCACGAGCAACGCGTTGAGGGTCTGCTCCCGCTCCTCGTTGGACTGGTAGCCTGCCGCCCCACGTGTTTTGCCGATGGCGTCGAGTTCGTCGACGAAGATGATGCAGGGCGCGCTCTCCTGAGCCTGCTGAAAGAGGTCGCGCACCCGCGCGGCGCCCACACCGACGAACATCTCCACGAAGTCCGAACCGCTCAGGTTGAAGAAGGGAACTTCGGCCTCCCCGGCCACCGCCCTGGCGAGCAGCGTCTTTCCCGTTCCCGGTGGGCCCACCAGCAACACCCCCTTGGGCACCTTGCCGCCCAGGCGCGTGAAGCGCGAGGGCTCGCGCAGAAAGCTGATGATCTCCCGCAGCTCCTCCTTGGCCTCCTCCACCCCGGCCACATCCTCAAAGGTCACGCCGGTGCCCTCCTCGGCGTAGACCCGCGCGCGGCTCTTTCCAAAACTCATCACCGGGGAGTTGCTGCCCCCGGGCCCCTGCGCGTTGAGCATCTGCATGCGCCGGATCATAAAGCTCCAGAAGATAAAGACCATCAACGCCCCGAGCACCCACAGCCAGAGAAATCCGCTCTCGGCGCAGCCGCTTTGCGGCGCGACTTCCACGACCACCTCGCGCTGCTCCAGCAGAGGAAGGAGTGTGGGGTCTTCAACAGGGCGCTGGGACTGCCAGCGCTCGAAGTCTTCTTCCCCCCGCGCCTCACGTTCCTGACGGAGCGCTTCCTCGGTGGGCATCGCCACCACCTGGCGGTCCGAGAGCATCACACGCGCGACCTCACCCTCGGTCACGCGCTCCTTGAGCTCACTATAAGGTAACGAGACCACCGCGCCGGGCCCCTGAACCTGGTAAAAGATCAGCAGCGCGCCCAGCCCCACGGCCAGCGCCACCAGGAGGGTGCGCCAGGAGAGGCCCCCGGAGTTCGAATCAGGGCCCTTCTCCGGGGAAGACGTGTTTTTTGATGACTCGGCCATCCATCACTCCATCCAGCGTTGCGTAAGCGCGCTTGACGGGCGCGCGGCGGCTAGTCAACCTAATCGCCCAAGGGTCCGGGTCAATTCACCCCGGAGGCCCTTCTCCCCCTCGTCTTCGGAGCCTGTTCGCATGTTCTACGCCCCCCTCAGTCGTTGCCAGCTTCTGGTGCTGGCGCTCGCTGCGGTGAGTTGCTCTGACCCGCAGGAGTTTGCCCTGATTGAGGCCGACGATGCGAGCCTCGCCCCGGAATGCGCCGCCTCCCAGTTCCCCATGGCGCCGGAACTTCTGGCATTGCGCCCGCGCGTGGGAAAACTCGGCGTTTTTCTGCAGTCCGCCCCTGATATTCAGTCCCGACACGACGTGCTCTACATCGAGTTGAGCAACCCGGATGACGAGCTGGTAGGTCGAGACCTCATCGTCGATCCCGACGATCCGCAGGCCGACGCCAGAGCCCGCCTGGCCTTCTTCTCCAGCTGTTATCCCGCCCATGACTCCTACGATGTGCGCGGAACGCTGCGCTTTGACCTGCTGGAGCGCGAGACCACCGGCGTGGTCGCCGGAGCGCTCACCGAGGCCGTCGCCCTCGACGCACGCAGTGGCGAGGTTGTGATCGAGGGCCTTCGCGCCTCCTGGAGCTTTCTGGTGCGACGTGGCCCGCCTTATGAAGACTTCTACGCCCTGCCCGAATCGCCTTAAAGTCCCCCAAAACTCCGCGCAGCGCCATCCGGGTCAACCTCGGCGAACCGGTGCGCAGCATAAAAAAAGCCGGCCCGATGGGCCGGCTTTTTTGTACCTTAGCTACTGCGCAGGCTGAATCAGCCCTGGGCGCGCAGTTTCTCAAGGTGCACCGCCAGGCGGCTGGCCTTGCGGGCAGCGCGCTTGCGGGGAATCACACCCTTGGAGGCCGCGCTATCAAGCGCCGACTCCACGTTGCGCAGGCTGGTCTCAGCCGCGCTGACGTCACCGGATTCAACCGCGCTCAAGAACTTACGAGCCTTGGTGCGCAGCGCCGAGCGCACGTCACGGTTACGATCACGGCGCACGATGTTCTGTTGCGCGCGCTTTTTAGCAGACTTTGAATTCGCCACGACGATCTCCTTGCTTCTCCCGCCTCCGCGCCTCATCAACCGTGATAAGCGCGTCTGGAGTTCGGGATGTATCGAAACGTTTAACGTGATTTAGACTTCAATCTCAGGGTTGCCACGAGCACAAACGCTACCCTGAAAATCGGGTTACTCGCAGGACGCGAATAGGTAGCACCGGCCCCGGGGGCTGTCAAGCCAGCGATAACTCGACGACGCTCACAGTGGCAACGTGGACGTAGGCGCGCTGCTTGAAGTAGAACTCACCCCTATGTGCTGCTCTCCTGCCCGACAACGCCCGCCCTCTCTTAAGGCCCCGCAACACCGCCTACGCGCGGCCTTTGCGCTGGCCCTGCTGCTGAGCGCGAGCTGCGGCCCTTACCGCTTTGCCAACGACACCCGCGAGCCCGGCCGCGCCGTGGACGTGGGCAGCATCGCTGCGCCCGCCGAGCTCGGCCTGAACACCCCGCAGCTGCAGGCGATCCTGACCGATCAGATCTTCAGCCGCGGCCTGGCCGTGACCTCCCAGACACCCTACCGACTCGTCTGCACCGTCGGCGCCCATCGCACCACCGGCTTTGATCAGGATCTCGTCAGCGAGGTTGACGTGCGCTGCCCCCTCCTCTTTAACGGCACTCTTCTGGAAGTGGTCGAGGCGATCGGTGTCAGCGCCGACGCCCTCGCCACCGACACCTCCCCATCACTGGCAGCCCTGGAAGCGGTCGAGCGCGCCGAAGAGCTCGCCGTCGCCGATGCCCTCTCCCAGATCGCCACGCGGGTGGCCTACTTGGTCGATCGTCACCATCGCAATGAGACCTCCCCATGAGCAAACAAGCCGACCGCGCCCGACAGTTTTTCAAAGACCTGAAAAAAGGTCCGGTCGCCCCCATCTATTTTGTGCACGGCGAGGAGACCTACCTGCTCGATCGCGCGGTGGAAGCGATCGTAGAGGCGGCCGCCCCCGAGGGCACCAACGACTTTAACCTGGACACCTTTCAGGGCCGCTCGGCCAGCGGCGACGCGATCCGTTCGGCGGCCGAGATGCTCCCGATGATGTCGAAGCGCCGCCTGGTCGTGGTGCGTGACATGCAGGAGATCCCCCTCTCGGAGCTGGGCCAGCTCGAAGACTATTTTGCCAACCCCAGCCCCACGACCTGCCTGATTTTGCATGCGCGTACCGCCCAGAAGAAGATCGACGGGCGCTCCGGCATCATCAAAAAACTCAAGAAGGCCGCCGAAGTCTGCGAGTTTAAGGCCCTCTACGAAAACGAGATCCCCGCCTTCCTGGAGCGCCAGGCCGCGCGCCGGGGCATGCGCCTGAGCCGACAGGTCGTTCAGTATCTGGTCGACGCGGTAGGCACCGACATGGCGGAGCTGGAGCAGTCCCTGGAGAAGATCGATCTTTATATCGGCGCTGCCCCCGAAGGAGGCGGGCGTCAGGTCGACATCGATGAAGTCCAGGAGATCATCGCCCACACCCGCGTGCGCACCGTCTTTGACCTGACCGACGCGCTGGGCGCGCGCAACTACCAGCAGGCGCTGCTGATCATGGAGCGCATGCTCCTCGACGGGCAGTCCGCGCTGGTGATCAGCCATATGATCAGCCGCCACTTTCGCATTGTGGCGCGCCTGCAAGACCCGGCACTGCGCTCGGCCAACAACAGCGACGCGGCGCGCGCGGTGGGCGTCTCGCCATTTTTCTTAAAGGATTATCAACGTCACGCGCGCACCTTTGCCCCCGATGAGCTGGCGTCTATCCTTCGCCAGATGCTGGAGGTGGATGTGGCGCTTAAATCCAGCCCGGTGCCCGATCGCGTGATCCTGGAGCTGCTCTTTGCCCGCATCTGCATGAAGGCGCTTCCGCAGCGCGCCTGACCTCCCCTCTCCTTCCCCTACTTCGCTGGCGACTTTGAATGATGGTGATGGCTGACGCGACCCTGGAGCACGAGCTTACGATCTTGCTGGAGGCACGCGAGCGACTCCCCGCGCTGGCAGAACGCCTCTCGGCAGGCACGCTGAAACTGAGCCCGCCGCGCTGCGATCAGCTCAGCGGTTGGTACGCCTCACTGCGCGAGGATCCGGGCTGGCCCATCATCGAAGCGGCGTTACAGACGCCGGCGGCCTGGCCCCGCGCCTGGGAGCTGGCCGAGGAGGCGGGGTTCTCGTCACGCACCTCCCACCACAACGCGTTGATCTTCTCCGAGATCTTTTTCGACGCCCTCCAGCGCGATGACCTCAGCCTGGCCGGCCACGCCTGGAACGCGGCGATGAAGGCCTGGGTCAAGGCCGACACAGGCTGGCTCGCCACCTACCTCCAGCGCTGCATGCCCGACGCATCCGAGGAGGCGATCCTCGCCACGCGCCGCGAAGCGCTCAGCCAACCTTTTGCCGCGCTGATGCAGCGGCTGCGGCGCGCGCTCAACCTCGATAACCTCAGCGTGGCGCCGGATCGTCGGGGACTTCGCTTCGGAGCGCACGCGCTGGCGTGCTGCGATGCGATCTTCGACAACCCGACCTCCGAGTTGGCTGAAGGCGGCGCTGAACTCGCCAGAAACCTGCGTCAGACCCTGGCCTCCGAGCTCACCGAAGCGCTGCACGCTCACATGCAGTCGCTCAACCTCACCGAGGTCAGCGCCGCCCAGATCACCGCTCCTCTGGAGGGCGTCGAGCAACGCGTGCGCCTGCTCAGCGCCCTGCCCGGCTGCGATCTGGCCGCGTTGCGCGCCGGGCTCAACGCGCTGTGGGAACTTCGTCGGCTGCAGCGCGATGACGTCATCGAGGCGCTGGAGCTCATCCTCCCGGCGCTCAAACCTATCGCCGAACGCCTGGCGACGCTTTCCCTCGACGAGCATATCGAGGCCGCCGGCCCCCTGGCCGACTACTACACCTTTGAGTCGGAGGTAGCCTTCGCGCTGAACACCCGCGAAGATCTTCTGCGCCGCGCCTTAAAGACCTGTGAGGGCCATCGCAACGCCAGCCGCATGCTCTCGTACCTGTTGCTGGAGCGCGCCAACCGCGATCTTCTCAAGCTCACCGCCACCCCGGAGCTCGGCGCCGCCATTGGACCGGTGCGACGCCGGGTGAGCGATGCGCTGCAGCGCGCCGCGGCCGCCATCGAGGAGGCCCGGGCGCTGCACCCCGCAAACGAGCTGCTCGCCGACTACGAGCGCGATCTTCACGAGGAGCGCACCCGGTTTAACCTGCGCGGAGCCCCCCATGAGTGAGCCTGCCTCCATCTTCGAGCGCTGGGATCTGGACCCCACGCAGAGCCCCGCCGAGTTGACCCGCGCCATGCAAC
The DNA here is from genome assembly GCF_007997015.1 of Lujinxingia vulgaris. Classification (NCBI taxonomy): domain Bacteria; class Deltaproteobacteria; order Bradymonadales; family Lujinxingiaceae; genus Lujinxingia; species Lujinxingia vulgaris. Next base: position 837,398 of record NZ_VOSM01000002.1, on the reverse strand, counting down.
AGCTGGCACGCGCGCTTCCGCCGGAGGAGCGTCAGCGTCTTCGGGACGACTGGCGAGCGCTGACCACAAACCCGCAGACTCGGCTCAATCAGGCGCTCTGGACCCACCCCAGCGCCACCTCGCGCCGCGATCCCTGGGCGTGCATCGAGGCCCTCAGCGATGCGCCCGCGCCGGATCTTCCCGCGCTTGAAGCCACGCTGCACGACGCCCTGCACCTGGATGCTCAGCCGGTGACCGCCCCCGCGCTGCGCCCACCCTTCTGGCCCGCGCTTCGACACCCTGATCCCGGGGAGAGCCCATGAAACTGACCCCACCCTTTGGCATCGATCTGGGCACCACCCACAGCAGCGCGGCGATCTACCTGCCCGGCGCCGCCGCGCCCCTGACGTTTGACGATGGTCAGGGCAGCCAGGTGATGCCCTCGGCTGTGGGCTTGAGCCCTGCGGGCGATCTTGTGGCCGGCCGCCCGGCGTTTGACACGCGCTTTGGACCCACGCCCCCGCTGACCTCCTTTAAACGCCGCATGGGACACAGCGATGCGCTGCAGCTGGGCTCGCGGGCGCTGACCCCGGTCGAGGCATCGGGGCACCTCCTCTCGGCGCTGGTCGCCCGCTTCGCCGGCCAACTTCAGGGCCACGTCGAAGCGGCGGAGCTTCGGCTGGAGCGCGCGCTCATCACCATCCCGGCCTACTTCGACGTCACCCAGGCCGAGGCTACCCGCCAGGCCGGCGAGCTGGCCGGGCTGGAGGTTATCGGCCTGCTTCAGGAGCCCACGGCCGCGGCGATGTTCTACAGCTGGAAGCACCAGCTTCAGGACGGCAACTTCCTGGTCTACGACCTGGGCGGAGGCACCTTCGATGTCTCGGTGATTCGGTGCCTGGCCGGGGAGTACCAGGTGCTGGGCATCGACGGCGACAACCACCTGGGCGGCGACGACTTTGATCGGCGCCTGGCCGGGCTGCTACGCAGCCGCCTCAACGCCGCGGGTTATGCTCTGGGCACGAGCTTCGATGAGCCGGACGACCGCCTGCGCTTTGAACTTCTGACCCGTCACGCCCGCACACTCAAAGAGTTGCTCAGCGCTCAGGACGCCGCGTCGCTGGAGCTCGACGGCAGCTTCAGCGATCGCGAAGGGCGCCCCGTCCACGCGAGCGTGGAGGTGAGCCGCGCCGAGTTTGAACGCGCCATCGACGATCTGATTGAGAGCACCCTCGGGGCCTGTCAGCGGGCGTTGCACCAAAGCGGGGAGCAGGCCCAGGTGACGCTGAGCGACATCGACCACGTGCTCCTGGTCGGGGGCTCCACGCATGTGCCGGCGGTCCAGCAGGCCATCGCCCGGGCGTTCTGCGGCGAGGGCGTCTCGCGTGCCGAGGCCCCCCTGAGCGACTCGCCGGAGATGTGTGTGGCGTTGGGGGCGGCGCTGCACGCAGCGACCCTGGGTCGGCTGCGCATCGAGGCCGACAGCGGCGTGGCCATCGAACTCGACGACATTCCCTCGGGGCTCGGTGAGGCGCTGAGCGGGCGGGTGGAGCTTGCTCGCCAGGGGCAGCAGCCCGAAGCTCTGGAGCTCCGAGAGGCCTCCCAGACCCTTGCCCGCACCGCGCTCCGGGCGACCGACGCCCCGGGGGTATGGAACTTCTTTGTGGCAAACCTCCCCGAGGGTGTATCGGAGCGCCCGAGTGCCACGCTGGTCGACAGCGCGGGCGTTCCGCTGGGGAGCGTTCCGCTCTGGCTCCCCCGCCGCGCCCCGTCCGAGCGCCCCGCCCCCATGCCGGCACTGAGCAACCCGGCGGTGCTCTCGCGCGGCATCTTTCTGGAGGTCGTCAAAGACGGCAAACCCTCGCGCCACGCGCTGATTCCGCGCGGCGCACACCTTCCCACCCGCGCCACCCACCGGCTGGCCACCGCCGACACCAGCGGCGCGGTGGTGCTGCAGCTCTTCCAGGATCGCCTGCCCATTCACACGCTTGTGATGCCCCTGCCGGAGCACACCGCGCCGGGCACCCCGCTGACCCTGGAGCTGGACGTCGACGAGACGCTCATGATGAGCGCACGCGGCAACATCGGCTCGCAGGAGTTCTGGGTGCGCATCGACCCACCCCGCACCCCGGCTGAGCTGGACTGGCCTCAGATCGAGGAGCTGATGCGTCGGGCCGAGGCCGCCGGTCGCCAACTCTGGGGCATGGAGGCGCGCCGCTTCGAGCGCGACGTCGCCCCGCTCATCGCCGGCATGGAGGTCGCGGTTCATCAAGATCCGCTGCGCCTGCAGATCCTCGCCAGGCGCCTGGAGGCCCTGCTCGACGAGTTCGCCCCGCGCGCCGAACGCATCCCCGGCCGTGGACGCGTCGACGCCACCCTTGATGGCATTCGTCGTGCGGTTTTCTCCAGCACTGGCGACGTCCAGAGCATCACCCGAGAGCAGTGGCGCGCGCGCCTCGATCACCTCTCAGCGGAAGTTGCGCGCGTGTGGGAGGGCTCCGATGACGCCGCCTGGCGCCAACTTGCGGACCGCGTGCAGGCGACCTATGAGACCGTCGTTCAAGATGAAGCGCGCTTTCTGCGCGCCGACCCCGAGGGCCACGCCCGGCGCATGCTCGACACCTGCCAGTCGCGCCAGGCCCGGGTTCGTATGGATCTTCGGGAGTTCGCGCTCAGCGCCGACGCCGACCGTCGCGCGCTTCAGGAGCGCGAGATCGAAAGGCTGGAGCAGCGCCTGCGCGACGAGGTCATCGCCCCCCTCGACGAGCTCCGGGCAAGCCTCGATGCCACCCCGCTCGCCAGACGCACCGACGCCCTGGAAGCGATCCACGTTGCCATCGACCATCTTGAGCTCGGGCTACAGCGGGTGCGCACGCTCGGACTTCTCAAACGTCAGGAGAGCTGATGTCGCTTCGCGATCGTTTCGATGAGGCCCGCGCCGGCTACTTCGCCTCGCGCCACCGCCAGCTTCGCCAGCGCGGCAAGTGGGCTGACGCGCTCGCCACGCTGGTGGACGAAGCCGGCTGGCTCGCCAGGCACAATCCCACCTCCGCGCGCTGGCTGGACCTTCTGGTAGAAGCCACCGAGGTCGCCGCACAACTCGATGACCTGGCCGAATACCGCGCCTTTCTCAACCACTTTGCCGATCAGCTGCTGCCACAGGACGCCGACGCGGAGCCTCGGGTGTGGGCGGCGCTCGAACCTCTCGAAGATCTGCGAGACACCGCCACCCTTGAGGCGCTGGGAACCTGGCTTACGCTGGCGCGCCCGGACTGGCCCGCCGGGCCTTACCTGGAGGGACACGCTCTGGAGCAGAGCGCATCAACATCCTCCGATCTTCTCCGAGCAGCCCAGGCATTCGCGCTCGCGGCGCGGCGCGCCGAGGGCGCAACGACTCGGGAGGGAGAGCGCTTTCGGCGACATTGCCAGCTGCGCCGTGGCGCGCTTGAGCTGAACATGAGCCTCAATCGCAGCGCCGGCCAGACGACCCTGGGTCGTCTCAACTGGAGCGAATTCGCGCGCGCCGAGCAGCTCTGGATGGCGCATGCGCTCACGCATAGCGAGCGCTGGAGCGACCGGGTCCGCGTCATTGATCTTCTGCTCGACGCGCTGCGCGAGCTTCCCAGTGAGGCAACCTCTACGCAGGGCCTCGACGATCTTTGCGCCATCGCGCGCGAACTTCTCGGAAACGCCCCGCTCCAGCTTCATCCGACCGAAATCGATCGCCTCCCGGAGCTCATCACCACCCTTTTCGATGCGACGGAGCGTGCCCACTGGGAGCGTCATCTGCAGGCCCGCGAACGTCTGCAACATCTGGTGAACTCACCGCTCTCGGAGTCCTGCGCTGCTGCCGAAGTCAAAGCCGCGCTTGAAGATCTGGCGCACAACGCTCCTTTACGATGGCAGTCTGTGGCGCAACACGCCGGGATGCTACTCAGCGCCCCGGAGCAGCGTCCCGACGACCTGGTACAACACACTCGCGAGCCGATCGCCCACTTTTACGCCACGCTCGCCGACACCCTGGCGAGCGCTGAGCGGGGGCTGCCCTCGGCCGACCTGCTCGCCAGTCTCAACGCCGCCGCCGGTGCGCTGGAGGATGAGGCCGGCGCGTTGCGTGCCCTGGCGCTGATCTGGCCGGCGCTCCTCGACCACACCTCGTTGCCGCCTTCGGACGCGTGCCTGGCTGAGCTCATCGCGCTCGCCCGCATTCACGCCCGGGGGCCCTCCCCCTCGTACGGTTGGTGGGCGCTGGCGGCGCATCTCTATCGGGCGGGGCTTTCCGCCTGCGCCTGGCCTGTGGCGCAGCGCGCGTTGCAGCATCCCTTCGCAGGAGAAGCTCATGATATTATTTATTATGTAAAAACACATACACTTAAAGAAGCCGCGTCCCGAGAGGACGCGGCCTCAGCGAGCCGTTGGCTCAGTCTTGATCTTTGACCTGATGCATCCAGACTTCCTGCTGCGGGAAGGGAATGCCGATACCGGCGGCATCCAGGCGGTACTTCACTTCACGAAGCAGACGCGAGCGCACCGCCCAGTAGTCCGCGGTCTTCACCCAGCCACGAAGATCGAAGTCCACCGAGCTGCCGCCCAGCCCGTTCATCGTGACGGTCGGCGCCGGATCCTGAAGCACGCCCTCATCGTTCGCCAGGATGTCCTCAAAGATCGCCTTCGCTTCATCGATGTCGGCGTCGTACGCGATGCCGGCGACGATGTCGACGCGGCGAGTTTCGGCCTCCGAGTAGTTGATAATGGGATTGCCCCAGACCCCGGAGTTCGGAATGGTGATGCGCTTATTGTCGGGCGTGCTCAGCAGCGTCGACACCAGCGTCAGATCTTTAACCGTCCCGGCGATGCCGTTGATCTCAACGTAGTGGCCCACATCGAAGGGTCGGTAGAGCAAGAGCAACATCCCCGCGGCGAAGTTCGACAACGTATCTTTGAGTGCAAAACCCAGCACCAGGCCCGTCGCGCCCAGACCGGCGATCAACGCCCCGGTGTCGATGCCCAGGTTGCCCAGACCAATGATCAGCGCGAGCAACATCACAGACTTGCTGGAGACGTTGACCACAAACTGCGTGAAGAGCGCCGAAGGCTCGAGCCGGGAGCGATCAAAGGCTGCACGCACCGCTTTGCGCACGATGCGCGCGGCGATCACCCCGGCGGCCACAATCAGCAGGAAGACAAGAAGGTTGCGTGCAAGCGCCAGGCCTTCCGTCGCGAGCCAGGTACTGGCCGCGTCGGTTAATGCAGCGAAATCAAAATCCATAGAGCACTCCTAACAGCAAAGAGTCGACAAACAGGATCCTCCGGGGCGATAGCGATCATCCCCGCCAGCAGAGGATTACGAATAGCCTTTGCAATAGACACGCCCACCCTAAAAGGCAAGAGCACGAGCGACTTTACCGCCGGCAACCCGGCAGTTTACGCTGGTGACTGACCCGCCCCCCCACCTTCGAGGACATTTCATGGCAACACGACTCTATGCTCGCATCAGCGGCATCAGCGGCATCGCGCTCGCGATCGGCCTGTTGGCCGCCTGTTCTTCGGCGCCGCCCCCGTCGAGCGAGGCTGCCCCTGCGCTCTCGCCAGCCGAGGATCATGAGGCCGAGTTGCAGTCGCTGCTTCAGGAGGCGGACGCAAGCTGGAAAGAACGCCGGTCTGGCGAGTCGCTGGAACGCGCGCTTCGCGCCTACGATGGGGCGCTCACGCTTGACGCCGAGCACGACCTTGTCGACGACACCGCCCTGCTCGACCTGCAGCTAAGCCGGGCGCAGGCCTACGCCTTCGCAGCGCGAGCCGCGCTGGCCGGAAGCGACGAGGCGCCGCAGGATGCCACCGGCGCGGCCCGCAAGGGCGAAGAAGCGGCGCGCGCGGCGCTGCTGCTTGATGAGAACTCTAACGAGGCGCGCTACTGGCTGGCCCGAAACCTGGAGTTGGGCGCCCGCGCAGCGGGCGCCGCCGCAAAACTGGAGCGCGCTCCCGAGCTCAACACCCTGTTCGACGCGCTCGCTGCAAATGCCCCCGAGCGGCTCCGCGCGGAGAGCGCGTTGATGCTCGCCGGACGCGCCTGCAGCGCCGACTTCGGCCGTGATCTGGAAGCCTGCGCCGCGCACATCGACGCCGCCGAGCAGGCCGCCCCCGACGACCTGGACGTCGCCCTGGCCCGCGCCTCGCTCCTGGCCGTTGCCACCAACGATCGCGCGGCGTTCGAGCGTCACCTCAGCTCGCTGGTCGCTCTTAAACCCGACGGCCTCTCACCGGAAGCTCAGCTCGCCAGGCTCGAAGCCCGCGCGCTTCTGGAGCAAATCGATCGTTATTTTGCACCGACCTCCCCTTGATGCCCGCGCGCTTCTTGCACTCGACAAGGTGGTGCTGAGTTTGCCCGAGTCGAACGCTGTCTTCTCATGGCCCACCTTATGCGCAACGCCACCGACCTCCCCGCCCAAACCTCGCCAGGATCCCGACGCGACTGGCTACGCCCGCCGCGCCACCTGGCGCTGACCACCCCGGGCAAGTTCTTTCTGTTAATGACTCTCGCCATCGGCTTTGGCGCCATCAACACCGGCAACAATCTGCTCTTTCTGCTGCTGGGGATGATGCTCTCGTTGATCGTGGCCAGCGGTCTGCTCAGTGAGGCGGTCCTGCGCACGCTACGCGTCAGGCGGGAGTTGCCCGTGCGCATCTTCGCCAACGAGCCGGCCGCCGGTCGCTTCATTCTGGAGAACAAGGGGCGGTGGCCCTCGTTGAGCGTGGAGGTCGCCGAGCATAGCCCGCATGTCGTCGCCGGCCCCCAGCGCGGGCGCTCACTGGCGGCTCCCAGGCACTCCTGGTGGAAGTTCTGGCGCACCCAGACCAGCGATGAGGAGCGTCCCCTGGCGGCAGCCTACTGCCTGCGCGCCGACGCCGCCCAGCAGACCGCGCTGGCCACCCACTACGAGCTCCCCGCTCGGGGAGCCTACCTGCTCCCGGGCGTGCAGATCTCGACGCGCTTTCCTTTCGGCTTCTTCGAAAAATCCCGCGAGCTCGACCAGGCCCAGCGCGTCATCGTCTACCCGCGCAGCCGCCCGACCTCCACCCGGATCGCCGAGATCCATCAGCATCTGGGCGATATGTCGCAGAGCCGCGCCGGACGCGGCGACGACTTCTTCGGCCTGCGCGACTACCGCGACGGTGAAGATCAGCGCGCCATCCACTGGAAGTCCACCGCCCGGCGCGCCGCCCCGGTGGTGCGCGAGCTGGAGTCCAACGACCGACGAGATGTGCGCATCGTGCTCGACAACCGCGCAACATCCGGGGTGCCCACCCCGGGTGAGCGGCAGACGTTTGAGCGGGGCATCGAACACATCGCCGGCCTTATTGAGGCATTGGTCGCGTCGGGTTACCGCGCGGAACTTGTCTGCGCCCATCTTCCCGGCGCCGACGAGGCCGACGCTCCGGCCCACAATCTCGACACCATGCTCACTCGCCTGGCGCTGGTGGAGCTTTTGCCCGCCTCAGCCGGGCAACCTCAGCCTCCATCGTCAGCCACCGGCGGCTCGTCCCCCGCACTTGTGCGCATCGGGTTCACCGCCGCGCACGCACCCGAGGGCGCTGTCTCACTGGCCTTCGATGATCTGATCGCTGCCGACATCTCCCAGCAGGAGCGCGCATGACGCCCTTTGTGCAGCGACTTGAGCGCCTCCACGAGATCTTTCTCTACATTTCGCTGGCGCTGGCCTTTCTGGCGGTGGTCTTCGGCGGCGCCACCGGCGCGGTGATGCTCGCGGTCTTTCCACTGACCGCGCTGGCCGCGCCGGTGGTGCGTCACCTGATCCCGGGGCTGATTCGCCAGAACTGGCTCTGGAACACCCTCATCCTCACCGTCCTGGCGCTCACCGTCGCCGAATACCTGACCAATCCTCTGGCCGATGTGATAGCGCTGGGCATCCGCTTTGTGCTGGTGCTCATCCTCATCAAACTCATCAGCCGGCGAGGCCCCCGCGATGAACTTCAACTTCACGCGCTCAGCCTGCTGACCTTTGCCGCGGCCAGCGCGGCCAATGAGGGCTTAAGTTTTGGCCTGCTCTTTGGGGCCTACATCCTCTCGGGCACCTTCACCATGGCGCTCTTTCACCTGAAGAGTGAGAGCGAGCGACGCCCTCTGCTGCGCGTGCCTCGAAAGTCCCCCTTCGATCGTTTCTACGTGTCGGTGCTGGCCGCGATCAGCCTGGCGATCTTTGCCTCCTCGCTGCTGATCTTTTTTACCTTCCCGCGGGTGGGGCTTGGGCTTTTTGTGACGCAATCGCGCGAGAGCCTCTCAGTGGCCGGCTTCTCGGAGGATGTCGAGTTGGGGAGCCACGGCGTGCTGCGCTCCAACCCCCAGGTGGTGATGCGCGTGGAGTTCCCCGAGGCCGAGCGCCCCTCCGACGCCGGGTCGATGCGCTGGCGAGCGATGACCTTTGATAGCTACGACGGTCGCCGCTGGAGCCGGACCCGGGGCAACAGCGAGCGGCCCGCCACGTACAGCCGCAATGCGCGCTACGATCTGGGCTTTCTGCGCCCGCCTGCGCTCGATCAGCTTCTGGTCGATGAGACACCCCGTCAGGTGCAGATCTACCTGGAGCCTCTGGGCACCAACATCCTGCCCACGCTCTGGCCGCCGGCCTCCATTGAGCTGGGCCTTGGCGAGGTGGCGCAGCTCATCGGCACGCGCGCGGCCAACCTCACCCGGGATCATTACGGCGATCTTCGTCACACGATGGACTCCGAGTTGGGGCTGACCTACTCGCTGCGTTTCTACGACGCGCCGCCGCCCACCGCCCTGCAACGCACCGAAGGCCGCGTGCTCAACGAGCGTCTTGGCGAGTTGTACACGCAGCTCCCCGAGAACTTCGACCGGCGCATCGGCGCGCTGGCCGGCGAACTCACCTCCGAAAGCGATGATCCCTACAGCAGCGCGCAGGCCATCGCCGGATACTTCGCGCGCGAGTTCACCTACACCACCGATCTTCCCGAGGTGGACCCCGACCAGCCCATCGCTTCCTTTCTTTTTGATACCCGGGCCGGCCACTGCGAGTACTTCGCCACCGCCGCAGCGCTGATGTTGCGCTCCCAGGGCATTCCCACTCGTCTGGTCAACGGTTTTTTGGGCGGGACCTGGAACGACGTCGGCGACTACCTCACCGTGCGCCAGGGCGACGCTCACGCCTGGATTGAGGTCTTCGTGCCCGACCTCGGGTGGGTGCCCGTGGAGGCAACCCCGGCGATTGAGAGCGGCTTCGGCCAGCGCTCGGCGCTGATGCGTCTGGGCTCCGATGCCTACGACGCGATGCGCCAGGCCTGGTTCAAATGGGTGCTGGAGTATGACATTCAGGCGCAGATCGCCGTGCTGCGTCGCGTGGCCCGGGTGGTCGCGCCGAAAGGCGCCCCTTCAGAGCGAGAGTCCCCTGGCGAGGACGAAAAGGAGCAGGAGACCATCCCGCTCAAAGACGCCGTCTTTGGCATGGGGTGGCTCGCGCTGATCGCCGCCTCCGGCTGGCGAGGTGCCTCCGGTGTGGCGCGCAGCCCGACACGCCGCGCGCTGGGCATCTCGTTATGGATGGGCGCCGGAGCCCTCTGGGTGAGCTGGTTTCTGGGCTGGTCGATTGAGCACGCCCTGCTGGGCGTCTTCAGCGTGGGCGGGGCTTTCACGGTGGCGTTGATGCTGGTGAATCGACCTCAAAAGATGGCTCATTATGAGGTCAGTCGTATCTTCGAGAAGATCGCGCGGGCCGGGGCCCGCAGGGGCCTGGAGCGTCGCGACGACGAGGGCCCGCAACGCTACCTGGAGCGCGTCGCAGCGAGCCTCGACGCCGAGAGTCGCGCGCATGTGGAGGCGTTTAAACGGCGCTACCTCAGTGTGCGCTTTGGTGGCGGCCCCTATGGGCCGGTGCAGGCGCGTGAGCTGCGCCGCCACGCCCGTCAGGTGGTCAGCGCCCTGCGTCGCACCGCGCCCTGAACGCCCGTAAAACCAGGGTTACGTGGGCACCGGCACAGACGCGACGATCGACTCGATGAGCGCCTCGCTGCGCCCGCGGTCCTGCCCGCCAGACGCCATGCTCAAGCGGTGGGCCAGCGTCGGCACAAAGAGCTCACGGGCATCGTCGGGTACGGCAAAGGTGCGTCCCTCCATCAGCGCCACAGCGCGCACCCCGCGCATCATCGCCAGCACCCCGCGGGTGCTCACGCCGACGCGAATTTGATCATGGGCGCGGGTGCGCTCGACGACCTCCAGCACATAGTTCACAAGGCTCTCCTCGACGCGCACCCGCGAGGCCATCTCCTGTACCGCGCGCAGCTCATCACTGCTGCACACCGCCTCCAGCGCCTGCACCGGCTCGACCATGCCCCGCTCCATGATGATGGCACGCTCCACATCCCGGCGCGGATAACCGATGGAGAGGCGCATCATAAAGCGGTCGAGCTGGCTCTCCGGCAGCGGGTAGGTGCCGTGGTGATCCAGAGGGTTCTGGGTGGCGATGACAAGAAAGGGATCGGGCAATTCGTAGGTCTGGTCGTCGACGCTCACCCGCCCCTCACTCATCGCTTCGAGCAGGGCCGACTGGGTGCGCGGCGTGGTGCGGTTGATCTCGTCGGCGAGTACAAGGCCGTTGAAGATCGGCCCGGGACGAAAGGTGAAAGTCTCGCGCGACTGCGAGAAGACCGAGACTCCGACGATATCACCGGGCAAGAGGTCGCTCGTGAACTGCACACGTTGAAAACTCAAGCCAAGGCTCCTGGCGAGCGCCAGAGCCAGGGTTGTCTTGCCAACCCCCGGGACGTCTTCGAGCAGCACGTGGCCGCGCGCGATCGCGCTGGCCACCGTCCAGCGCACCGCCTGCTCCTTGCCCCGGAAGACGCTGGAGACGTTCTCAACCAGATCATTGGCGATGCGCGATGCCGCCTCCGGGCTCATCACCTCGGTCGACTGCGGGGGTAAAGCGTCTGCGCTCATAGTACTCCTGACTCAACTCAATGGATCGATCGCGGCAGCGCGCCACAGGGACTTCAGGGCAGGCAATCTGTGAACGAAACGTAACAAGGCCAGCCCCGCTTTGCTACGCGCGAAATCCCACGGAGTGCGCTTGCCGCCGGGGGGGCCGAACTTAAGTTGAGTGCGTCGCAGCGGTGCGTTGCGGCAGGCACCAACGCTCAATCAGGGGGGGGAGCATGTTCCGCACATCCGTGTTGCTGATCGGCCTGAATAGTATGGTGATGGCGCTCGCGCTTATGTCCTGCGCCGAGGCCACGGGCACCTTCAGGCTAAAGTTGGAACCTCCCAGCCTCACCCTCGAGGCGGAGCCGGGGCAGTCGCGGGTGGTGCGGATCACCATCGAAAATCAGCGAGAACACACCCAGGCTTACGCGTTTGTTACGTCTTCACCGCGCGTATCACCGACGCCCGCGCACCTGACACTTCCGGGCTACGCCAGCGCCGAGGTCAAGGTCGAGGTCCGCTGCCCGAGCTCCCCGGGCGCGTACACGCACGAATTGGAGGTGCATGCACTGCACCGCCGTAGCGTCGATGTGCTCCCTATCGCGCTGACCTGCACGTCCGGCAAAGCGCAGAACGCCACCCTTCGCGTCGCATTGCGTGGCCTGCCGGAGGGCGTCTCCGCCCCGGCGATCTTGGCCACACCCGCTGGTGAGCGCATCCCGCTGCGTGCGAATACAACACTGCACGCGCTCCCTCCGGGGAGCTACCGACTGAGCGCCCCCGACATCTCGGCTGCCGGAGAACGTTTCGTGCCTGATCTTCGCCACGTCGAGCTTCAACTTCTTCCCAACCGACTTCACGACGTCGTCCTCAGCTTTCTTCCCGCCCCCGGTCGCCAGGCTGCAAAATTGCAGGTCACTCCGGAGGGGCTCCCCGAAGATGCCACACTCTCCATCACGCTACGCGCCGCCAGCGGCGGCGCCATCGCCCTGAGCCCGGATCGCGTCGTCGAGGGACTTCCCCCGGGCACCTACACCCTGGAGTACGGCTGGGCGCATGCCACCCTGCCCGACGGCTCGCCATGGCTGGGGCGGCCCCTGCCTGCCCGGCACACGTTGGAGCTTGATGATCAAAGCCGGGTAGAGCTCCGACCAACCTTCGTCGACGCCCGCACCATCACCTCTCCGCTCGACCACGGCGAAGACAGCCTGCGCCGCGCCATCGCCGAGGCTCGCGAGGGCACCACCCTCTACCTGCCGGAACACCTCGGCCGTGTGGAGCTCGAAGACGTGATCCGCATCGACAAATATCTGGTCATTCTGGGAAGCGGCCCGGAGCTCACTCCCCTCACCACCCGCGGGAAGTCAGGTGCCTTTCGTGTGGATGCCGGCGCTTCGCTCACACTCGCCCGTCTCACCCTGGAGCAAGCCGCCGGACCCGATGCCCCGGCGCTCCTCGCCCACGGAGATGTGGAGCTCTACGATGTTACCTTCACATCAAATGTCAGCGATGGCGCGCCCGCCGCGCTTGCTGCCCACGCCAACCTCATCGCCGACGATGTCACGCTACTTGGCAACCGCAGCGCCAGGAGCACCGGCGGACTCTATGTGGGCCCCGATGGCCTCGCCATGGTCAGCCACCTTCAGGCCATCGACAACCAGGGGCTTCGCGGCGGCGCGATCGAAAATACCGGCGAGCTCATGCTCACCGACAGCCAGTTCACCCTCAATCAGGCCGATGAAGGCGGTGCGTTGCATAACGTCGGGAGCCTTCATGGTGAGCGACTCTCCTACTGGTACAACCGTACGCGCGCCTTAAAAGGCCCGGGTGGCGCCATCCGCTCAACGAACATCGCACGCCTGGCGCACGTCACCTTCGGCTCAAACCTCGCCCGCGTCGGCGGTGCGCTCCACACGGCCGGTGACGCGAGGATCAGCTGGGCAACCTTCTACGCCAACCACGCCGATCGCGCCGCCGATGTGCACGCATCCTCCGAGGCGACCTTGCGCGTGGAGGGAAGTCTGTTCTTCGGGCCAACCATCGATAACATACATTATGACAACTCTACTCCCCACACCACACGATTCAACCGCGTCGTTGATCGCGACCTTGTTCAGCTCCGTTTTCGCAACGGGCTCCCCGACGTCGCCCTTCTGGCCGATATGAACGCGTTGCCCCCCCTGCCCCCGGAGCATTGCGCGCTGCTGCGCACCGCCCCCACCACGCTGGACCAACTCGGCAACCCCAGGCCCCCCTCTTCGCACTGCACCCCCGGCGCCGTCGAGCCTTTCACCTCCCCGCCCATCATCGACGCCTTAAACCCCGGCCTCCGCGCTCCGACCCCACACACCGGTTTCTTCCTCTCCCAGCAGGGGTTGACCTACCACTTCCAGAACGCCTTTCGCCGCGAACATCCCCTCCACCTGGCCGGCGGACACCTGCGCACCCGCTTCGCCTCCACAAAGCGCATCTGCCACGCCTCCATTCTTGTCACATCACCCGAAGACGTCCTGCCCACGCTCAGCGTCGCCACCGATTCCCCCACACACGCCGCCACGCCGACGCCCCTTGGCCATGGCCGCTGGCGCTACGAACTTATCAGCCCGCACCCCTTCTCCGAGCTGCACCTGACCACCTCCTCGCCAGACCTGGCCATCCTGGAGATTCAGGCCGGCGATCGCGGCTGCGCAGTGCCCCCCGGCCTTGACACCCCACCCCCGCCATCTACTCTGCCCGAGGACTCCCCCTCGCCGCCCTGATCCTCGGCGCCCGCCCGACCTTCATTCGGACGAGAAGCGCGCCTCACGGGGCGGGGAATGCGACAGGTCGCGTGCCGGGTTCTCACCCGGCGCCCCCTCGGCCCCCCAGGACGAAGTTATGGCCCGATCCCGACGCTCATCCAAACGCTCCAAATCCCGTCGCTCCGGCGGCAGCCGCCTGGCTGGCCTCTTTAAATGGATGATGATCCTCGTCATCCTCGCCGGACTGGCAGGTGTGGCCGGACTGGCCGGGATCTTCTACTACTTCGGTCGCGACCTCCCCGAGATCCTCAAGCGGGAAGACTACAACCCGCCCCAGGTCTCGCAGGTCTTTGCGGCCGATGGCGAGCTCATCGCCGAGTTCCATAAACCTGGCGAGCGCCGCACGCTTGTGCCGCTGGACCGCATCCCCCCGGTGGTTCAGAACGCGTTTATGGCCGCCGAAGACGCCGAGTTCATGACGCACTCCGGCGTCGACTACGTTGGGCTCGTGCGCGCGGTCTACTACGCGCTGCGCTACGATCAAGGCATGCGCGGGACCTCGACCATCACGCAGCAGACCATCAAAAACCTCATGCTCACGCCCGAGCGCGCCTACGAGCGCAAGATCAAAGAGATGATCCTGGCGCGCGAGCTCGAGAAGAACCTCACCAAAGAAGACATCCTCTACCTCTACCTCAACACCATCTACCTGGGGCACGGCACCCACGGTGTTGAAGAAGCCTCACAGCATTACTTCGGCAAGAGCGTCAGCGATCTCAACGTCCAGGAAGCCGCGCTGCTCGCCGGCCTGACCTCTGGCCCCGAGGCCAACACCCCCTTCCGCAACATGGAAGGCGCCATGGCCCGACGCGCCTACGTGCTTCGCCAGCTCTGGGAAAAGGGCTTTATCGAAGAGGGCATCTACCGCGAAGCCGACGCCACCGAGATCGAGATCGTGCCCCGGTCCCAATCGAAGCCCCACCTGGGCAGCGCCCCTTACTTCGTCGAGCACATCCGCCGCGATCTCATTGAGCGCTACGGCGAAGAAAAGGTCTACACCGGCGGACTGCGCATCTACACCACCGTGGATCTCGACATGCAGATGGCCGCCGAGCGCGCTGCGCGCCAGGGACTGCGCACCTACGACCAGCGTCAGGGCTATTTCAAGCCCAAACGCCGCCTGGCCGAAGGCGACATCGCCAAACACATCGCTCGCCAGCACGAAGAACGCGGCGGAACCCTGCGGCCCTCCCAGGTCTATGAAGGTGTGGTCACCGGCGTCGACGCCGAAGAAGAACGCGTCGACCTGCAAATCGGCCAGGTCAAAGCCACGCTCGCCATCGATCCCCGCACCCGCATCCTTGGTGAAGGTCCCGAAGCAAAGACGGTCGAGGACGTCTTCGCTCGCGGCGACGTGCTCCGCGTTCAGCCGCTGGCCGAGGTTGGCCCCGAAAACACCGATCCGGTGCTCGTGCGTTTTGAAACCAGCGCCGAAGTCGCGCTCGTCGCCATCGATCCGACCACCCGCGAGGTTCGCGCGTTGGTGGGTGGCTACGACTTCAGCACCAACAAATACAACCACGCGCTGCAGGCCCGCCGGCAGACCGGCTCCTCTTTTAAAACACTCGTCTACGCCGCCGCCCTGGAGGCCAAGGTCATCACCCCTGCCACCATCTACCTCGACAGCCCGACCGTCTATCAGCTGCCCGGCGGCGAGAGCTGGTCTCCGCGCAACTCCGACGGGGAGTGGCGAGGCCCGATCAGCGTGCGCGAAGGCCTGGCAGCCAGCCGCAATGTCGTCTCGGTCCGCGTCCTCGACGATGTGACGCTTCCCAAAGCAATCGACTTCGCAAAACGCGTCGGCGTCAAAAGCCCGGTAGTCGACAACTACACCATGGTCATGGGCTCCAGTGAGATGCCGCCCATCGAGATCACCAACACGTACGCCACCTTCGCCGCGGGCGGTCAACTCGCCGAGCCCCGATACCTGCGACGCGTGGAGTCGGCGCGCGGCGATCGCGATCTCTTCCAGACCCACGCCGAGCCGGTGCTCGCCCCGGAGGTCGCCTACCTGACGACCTCATTGCTCCAGAGTGCGGTTGAAGGTTACGTCGACAGCAAAGGCAACCGCCGCGGCGGCACCGCCGGCGTGCTCAGGGCGGTCGGGCATCCGGTGGCCGCCAAGACCGGCACCACCAACGACAGCCGCGACGCCTGGCTGGTCGGCTACACCCCCGATCTGGTGGTGGGTGCCTGGGTGGGTTTTGGCGACAACCGCTCGTTGGGGGCTCGCCAATACGGCGGCACCGTCGCCGGCCCGATCTTCCGCGACTTCCTCATCGATGCTCTTGAAGATCGCGAAGAACCGCTGAACTTCGAGCCCCCGGTCACCGGCATCACCACTGCGCTTATCGACCCAATCTCCGGCAAACTCGCCCGCTCCGAAGATGAAGGCTACGAAGAGGTCTTCCTGGTCGGCACCGCGCCCACCGACTATGCGCCGCGCCAGGAAGAAGACTCTGGCGAGAGCTTCCTCTTTGAGCAGTTCCAGTGAGCCGCGCCTGGTCCTCACGATTCCAGCTCGGGTGCGAGCCCCTGCTCAAAACCACGCGCTGATCCAGCGCCAGGCGCGCGCGCTGCCAATCAATATCTCAAAAGCTGACACGCTCACCACGACGATCAGCACCCAGCGCACCCACCGGCCGGCATGAGGCCAGCGCACCATCATCCTCGCGCCCAGCCAACCGCCGGCGCCCTGGCCCAGCGCCACCACAAAGCCCACCACCCAGTTGACCTGCCCCTGGGCGATGAAGATCGGCAATGAGGCCAACGTAAAGACGCTCACCGTCACCAGCTTGAGCGCGTTAGCGCGCGCCACGTCTTTACCCAGCGCCATCACCATCGCCATCAAGAGCAGCACGCCCACGCCCGCCTGCAAAAAACCTCCCCAGGCCCCCACCGCGACCAGCAGCAGCGCGCGCGCCGGCGTAAAACCGCCTCGGCTCGCGTCGCCTCCCTGGCGCATCCAGCTCTGAGGCCGGACCAGCAACACCACGAGCATCGCCAGCATCACCCAGCCGATCACAAGCTCCAGCGCCTCGGGGGGCACCCGCACCGCCAGCGCTGCACCCGCGAGCGCGCCGATGCTGGTGGCTGCCAGGATCCAGCGGTTGCCGCGCAGCTCCACCTTTCCGGCGCGCGCCAGCGTCACGATGCCCACCACCGTCTGCACCATCACGCCCACCCGGTTGGTGCCGTTGGCCTCCCCCGCATCCAGGCCCAGCGCGAGCAACATCGGCAAGACCACCAGCGAGCCGCTGCCGGCCAGCGTGTTGATGAGCCCGGCCGCAAGCCCGGCCAACATCACAAGCGGCCACATCTCCAGGCTTAGCTCCATCGGCGCTCCTAACGTTGCAATCTTTTGCAGGTGAAATTTTTGGGCATCGTCGCGATCGGCATTACAACCAGAACGTCGGGCAACCGACGATCCCCCTCAACGCCCGGCCCGGGCTGCCACCCTGGCCGGACACGCTTCCCGAAGCCACGGACGGCAACAGGAGCAACGATGCGACAGATTCTCTGCACATTCAAAACGCCCGACGACTACTTCGAGCAGCTCAAGCGCTTCGATGAGCACTCTCGCCATGGCGACACCCTCGCCTTTCTGGGAGCCTTCGGGCTTCGAGATGGTGAAGTTGTGCGCGTGGGCATCGTCGTCGAGAGCTGTCAGCAACGCACCGATCTGCATATGCGTATCGTCGACCGACGCCCTTCCCGCGTCGGCGTCGAACGCGGCGCCCCCTGGCGCTACCAGGCCGTCGTAACCGCCGAGGATGCCATCTGGCTGCAGATGTTCTCCTCGAAGATGGTGACGCTCAAGCGCGTCGGCCACGTGGCGGCCTGACCCCACCGACTCGCCATCCGGCGTGGTCACCCCCAACACCCCACAAAAAAGCCCCCGGAGCGCCTACTCCGGGGGCTTTTTTACATCTGCGGCAGGGCCTTACTTACGCTTGCGCAGGCTGTGGTTGAGCTCCGCCTTACGCAAACGAATCGAGCTCGGGGTGATCTCGACGTACTCGTCGGCCTCGATGAACTCGATCGCCTTCTCCAGCGTCATCGACACGTGCGGCGAGAGAATCAGCGCATCATCACTGCCGGAGGAACGCATGTTGGAGAGCTGCTTCTTTTTGTTCGGGTTCACAACAAGGTCATTATCGCGGCTATGCAGACCGATGATCTGACCTTCGTAGACCGCCTCACCGGCGCCCACGAAGAGCGTGCCGCGGTCTTGCAGGTTGAAGAGCGCGTAGGCCGTGGTGTCACCACGCTCCAGCGCGATGAGCACGCCGTTACGCGAGCTCAACAGCTCACCGCGGAAGGGCTCATACCCGGCGAAGTTGGTGTACATGATGCCGGTGCCGCGCGTATCGGTGAGAAACTCGGAGCGGTAGCCAAAGAGGCCACGCGAAGGCACGCGGAACTCCAGACGTTGGGTGTTGTCGCTGTTCACATCCAGGCGCACCAACTCGCCCTTACGCTCACTGAGCTTCTGAATGACGGTGCCGGCGTAGTCCTGCTCGGTCTCAACGATCACCTCTTCGATCGGCTCGAGCTTCTTGCCATTCTCATCTTCGCGGTAGATGACCCGCGGCTGCGAGACCTGAAGCTCAAAGCCCTCGCGGCGCATCGTTTCAATGAGAATCGAGAGGTGAAGCTCACCGCGACCCGAGACGATAAACGCATCGTTATTCTCGGTCGGCTCAACCTTGAGCGCCACATTCTGCTCAAGCTCACGATCCAGACGCTCGCGAATCTGGCGGCTGGTCAAAAACTTGCCCTCCAGACCGGCAAAGGGCGAGTTGTTGATCATGAGCACCATCGAGACGGTGGGCTCATCGATGGCGATCATGGGAAGCGGGTTGACGGCGTCCGGCGCGCAGATCGTCTCACCGGGCAGAATCCCTTCCAGGCCGGCCACCGCCACGATGTCGCCCGCGCTGACTTCTTCGCGATCGACGCGGTCGAGCCCCTTGAAGCCAAAGAGCTTGGTGATGCGAGCGCTGACCTGCTCACCACCACGCTGGCAACGCACGACGCGGTCACCAATGCGCATCTTCCCGCTGAAGACGCGACCGATGGCCACGCGCCCGACGTACTCGTCGTACTTCAGCGTGGCGATCTGCATCTGCAGCGGCCCTTCCGGATCATCCTTGGGCGGCGCCACATGCTCAATGATCGCTTCGAGAAGCGGTCGCATGTCGGTCGACTCGTCCTCGAGCTCTTTCTTGGCAAAACCGGCAAGGCCCGATGCGTAGACCACCGGGAAGTCGAGCTGCTCGTCGTTGGCTTCCAGATCGCCGAAGAGATCGAAAACCATATCGAGCACCGCGTCGGGGCGCGCGTTGGGACGGTCAATCTTGTTGATGACCACCACAGGCTTGAGCCCCAGCTCCAGGGACTTGCGCAGCACGAACTTCGTCTGGGGCATCGGGCCCTCAAACGCATCGACGAGCAGCAGCACCGAGTCGACGAGCTTGAGCACGCGCTCAACCTCGCCACCGAAGTCGGCGTGGCCCGGGGTGTCGATGATGTTGATGCGGTAGTCTTCCCAGTCGATGGCCGTGCACTTGGCCACGATGGTAATGCCTCGTTCTTTTTCCAGGTCGTTGGAGTCCATCGCGCGCTCGGCCAACTCTCGGTGGCCGGCGATGGTGTTGCTTTGCTTGAGAAGCTCGTCGATGAGGGTGGTCTTGCCGTGGTCGACGTGCGCGACGATGGCGATGTTTCGAATATTGGTCATGTGTTCTGTGCCGGGAATGTCCAAAGGCTAAGTCAGCTCTCCGCCCTGGCCTCTCCGAGGCGGCGCTGGAACGGCAGCTCTTTGGACTTTCAGGGCACTTACACCACCTGAATTCCCAACTGCGGCCGCAGGGACAGATATTGCTCACTCACCGAATAGTCAATAAGAGACCGCATTCGACTTTCCAGTGAGCGCTGGCTGATGCAACGCGGCTCTTCCCTCAAACATGCCTCAGCCACCGAAAGGTCATCGCAAAAAATCAGCCCGATGCGGTTGGCGGTATCCTCAATCGCCTCCACCCAGGGGCCCAATGCGATCTCGTCGCGTCCCTGCAACATCTCCTCAATCACGCGCTTGAGCTTGCCCAGATCGTCGCCGCGGAAGGCGCGCTTCATCACCTTGAAGGCGTCCTCATTCTGGAAGCTGGCCGCGTAGTCGACCTCCGGCCGCACCAGCGCTACCGCGCGGTAGAGGAAGGCCTCAAGGTCCGACTGCGGGCGAATCGCCGCCAGATAAAAGGGATCGAGAAAGAGGAAGAGCTGCTTGGCGACCACAAACGCGATGTGCTTCTCGCGCGCCGAGACCAGCAGATCACCTCCGACGATGAGCCCCTCCGGGATCATCGCCCCGTTGACCAGCCCGACCTGATCATCTTTTCGCCACAGGTCGGGAAGTTCCACATAGCCGAGCGCGGCGCCGACATTTTTGTAAAAGTTGTTAAAGGCGACATTATCGCTGAGCTTAACTCGGTCGCGTCGTTTGAGCCCGTAGGTGCTGCGGGCCTCCCCGGTCCACTCCTGGAGCGGACCTTTCAGAAGGCGAAAACATTCGTTGAGCTCCGACTCCAGGCCGGGCGCGAAGATATAACGGCGCATCATCGCCGGGTTGATCTGCCCGCGAATCGGCTTGAGGATTTTTGAGTCAAAACGCTCCACAAAACCCAGCGCTTTAGCATCGAGGCGCACGCCGCTGGCGCGCAGCGCGCGGTAGACGCAATAGGCCTTGTCGACTTCTTTCTGGCGCAAAAAGACCTTACCCAGCCGGTCGAGCCACTGGCCGGGCTGCACGCCCGGGGTCTGTCCCATCGCACGCAGATGGGCGACGGCCGTCTCATAATGCTCCGGATGCTCCTCGGTCAGCTCCACGAGCTGCGATCGCAGACCGGCGTGGTCCGGAAGGTACGCCAGCGCCTGATTGAACGCGAAGATGGCGTCATCGGCGCGCTCGAGGTGGTCGCGGTACAGGTCGCCAAGCTTCTGCCAGAGCACGCCGAGCAGATTCGGGTCCACATCATCGCGCTCGGTGTTCGCAGCGATCACCTGGACGTAGGCCGCCTCAAGCTCCTCCCAATCCAGCGCGTCGACCAGAATCGAGGTCACCGACTTGAACGCATCGAGGCGAGTGGAGTCGTACTCCAGGGCCTTGCGGTAGCCAGCAAGGGCTTTCTCGGATTCCCAGAGCTCGGTGCGGGCCACATCGCTGGAGCGAATGAGGTATTCGGCTTTCTCCGGGTTGCTCTCCGCGATCACGCTCAGGGTGAAGTAGGCGCGGCAGACGCGGCGGAAGTCGCCCAGCTCGCGGGCGACCTCGGCGATGCGCTCGACGGCGTGGCGGTTCTGCGGCCACTGCGCCACGGCTTCTTCGAAGGTGTCGAGCCCGCGCTCGGGATCATTGAAGGTCTTAACCCAGTCGTCGCCCAGAGCAACCAGGGCCATGGAGCGGGCGCGATCATCGTCGAGGCCCTGAATCAACTTCAGCCGAGCCTCGACCACATCGGCCGGATCGCCCAGCTCGCCGACCGCGCGCAGAAGTCCGGTGAGCGCCTGTTTGTCTTCGGGGGCCTCGACCAGCGCCATCTCGAACGCGGCGCGGGCTTCTTTATGGTCGCCCATCGCCTCGCGCAGCGCGCCGATGCGATCGTAGAGCGCGGCGACCTCGCCGGCCTCCAGCCCCTGCTTGTGGTTGAGCAGCAACACCTGGGCGACCTGCAACGCCTCCTGATGCTCGCCACGGGCCTCCAGAAGTTCGGAGTACGTGGCGGCAACCTCCTGCTCACGCGGATCGATGGCGTAGGCCTTACCAAATGCCTCACAGGCGCGCTCGCTGTCGTTGAGCGCGACATAGACCTGCCCGAGCCAGCTGTAGAGCCAGAGGTTCTCATCGGCGTTGCGGATGGCGTCGGCCTGGCGAGCGATCTCTTCGAGGCGCAGTCGCGCCTTCTCGACGCTGCCCTGGGTGATCAGCGCCTCCACCTCGGCGCGATGCTGGGAGAGAGGTACCGGAGATGGGCCAAACTCAAGCCCACCTTGCTCGTGCTGCACTTCGACCATCGTCTACTCCCACACCGTTGAGGACCGCACCACATGGGGCTGAAGTTAAAATGGAGCCTCCAAGACCACCATTCTATGAGCCCCCGCCACCACGTCAACCGTCTGGCGAGCGCGCACCTCGCCATCCTGGCGTAGAGTGAGTTCATGGCGGCCGACGGGAAGCTCCAGCCGCTGGCGTGTGGCCTCACCGCGCGCGCGCCGACCGACGTAGAGTGTGCCCCAGGGAATCATGGTGACCTGCACGGTGCCCGTGCGCGGGTTGGCGCGCTCGATGGCCTCGGCGACCTTGATGGTCATTGCGGTGACCGTGCCTCCCCGGTCCAGCGCCGAGGTACGTGCGCCGGCTTCGGCGGCCGCAACCACCGACACCGCATAGGCTCGACCAAGATCAGCGCGGGCCGCCTGGAGCGTGGTGTCTTCCTCCACCTCTGCCGCGGCCGCCTCAATCGCCGCAGGCGCCGGCGCCTGGGCCACCGTCGCGGCCTGGGTGGCGCCGCCGTCTCGTCCCAGAAAGCCCGTGACAACCACGATGGCCACCAGCAGTACCGTCGCAGCAAGCACCGCGGCGATGGCAGGCCGGGCATGCGGACGCTTGATGAGGGGGCGTTTCTCGGTCTTTGTCGAGGGCGCCTCATTACGTTTAGCAAGCGCAAGCACCGCGGTGTCTTCGCGAGCCCCGGGTGCCTGAATGACACAGGGGTTGGAGCTCTCCTCCAGCGACGTCTCAGCAATCGCGTCGGTCGCAATGTCGATGACCATCGACGCGCCCACCTCCGAGGTGGTTGCACCGCCGCCGGCCTGCGAGAGCTCTCCGGCCCCACCCACCTCCTCGCCAGACTCCTCCGCCGGCGCTCCGGGCGAAGCGCCTCGCTCACCCACACCCACCTCCTCGCCAGACTCCTCCGCCGGCGCTCCGGGCGAAGCGCCGCGCTCACCCACACCCGCCGCCTCCCCGGCCGCCAGAAGGTTGCGCGTGGCCGCGGTGCGCTCCTGTCCGGTGTCCACCGCGTCGAGCACCCGGGTGTGGGCGGCGACAACCTGGGCGCTGAGCTGAGGCCAGTCCTCGGTGGTGCGCTGCCCGCTCTCCGAGGGGTCTTGAAGCGCGGTGTCGGGAGTGTCTCCCAGGGCGTCTCGGAGTGCGTCGACCATCGCCACGGTCGAGGGGTATCGATGTTTCGGAGCCTTCTCCAGAGCGCGCAGCAGCGCGTCCTCAAAGCTCTGACTTACCCGCAACTCCGGGCAGTAGGTGCGCAGCGGAAGCGCCCGCTCATTGATATGACGCAGCGCCGTCTCCATCGGCGTCGCCGCCGAGAAGGGGTTGCGGCCGGTCAACATTCGGTAGGCCACCACCGCCAGCGCGTACTGGTCGGAGCGCGCGTCGACCTCCCCGCCCAGAAGTTGCTCCGGCGCCATATATTGCGGCGTACCCACCAGGGTGCCGGTCTGGGTGAGCCCCTCGTCTTCGCCCGCACCGGTCAACGCTTTGGCGATGCCAAAATCGATAACTTTGACAAAGTCGCGCTGCCCGGCCCGCTCCACGAGCATGATGTTCTTCGGCTTAACATCGCGGTGCACAAGCCCCTGCTGGTGCGCGTCTTCCAGGCTGTGTGCAATCTGCGTGAGGATCCCCACCGCGCGCTGCGGCGCGATGGTCTGCTCCAGATCCAGCAGATCATCGAGGGTCTGGCCGTCGAGAAACTCCGTGACCAGAAAAAGAAACCCCGTCTCCTCATCGACCCCGAAGTCGTAGAGCACCAGCGTGTGCGGGTGGGTCAGGCGACTTGTCGCGCGCGCCTCCGCCCTGAAGCGCTCCTCCACGCAGTGATCATCGGCTCGCCCCGGCAAAAGCACCTTCACCGCACAGCGCCGATCGACCGAGAGCTGGCGCGCGTCAAAGACCGCACCATACCCCCCTTTTCCGATCATCTCTTTGAGCTCAAAACGTCCCGCGATCACGCGGCCATTCAAATCATCCAGTCGCATCGCACGTCCTCGTAAGGCCGGCCAGCGCATAGCGCTGCCCCGGTCCATCGCGTTTTCATCACGCGGCCGAGCCTACGACGAAACTTCCTCGCTCAGTCACAAACGACCTGTAGAGAAGTCCCCCTCACAGCGTGTGGACTTCCACTTCGTATGGTTTCAGTACGACTGAGTCTAACACGCGCGCGCATCGAATCAACCCGCGCCGGACGCGTTCAGCGCGGCACCTGGCGAGCCTTGATGACCCATCTCCCCAGCGTCACGCGCCGCGGCACAGTCCACTCCCCGACAAACTCTCCCGAGGCCCGCACCGCAGCCTCACCCAGCGCCACGCCACGCTCAAATCCATCGCTACCGGCGGGCACGAGCAGCACCTCCACACGCTGCGCATCCCCGCGCTGCACCCGTCCGCGCACGCGCAACGACGCGCCTCGCATCACCTGCCCGCTGGCCTCCAGAATCTCAATCGGTGGCAGCGCCGCCTCCATCGGCCGTGCCTCCTGCATGTTCTCGGGCGGGCTGGCGCGCTGTGCCTCCGGCGTGCCGGGCGTCGCCGTCGACGCCTCGCTGCTGGCCGCGTCACTCGGGGTGTTGGCCCCCTCATCAGAAACATCGCCCCCGGCAGCCTCACCGAGCGCGCCGCTGCTGTCGCCGCCCTCCAGTGCAATAATCTCATCAAGGTAGCGCTGCGGCTGCGGAAACCCGTCGCGCTCCCCGCCCCGATGCACCGAGTTGGCGCCCATATTCTGGTAGTTGAACCCGTCGGCGGCCCCTCCCAGATCGATGCGTCGCCACCCCTGCCCGGGCCACCTCACCTCCACAAAGGCGTGCGCCTCGTTGTAGACGTAGCGGCTCTCGATCCCGAGCGAACCGGCGCTCACCAGAAAGGCCAGCGCGCGGTGACGGCACACGCCCACCTGCAAGGTCGAGATCGCCTCGTAGCGGTCCCCGCCAACCTCATCCTGCGGAAAAGGACGCGCCTCAAAGTCGCGATAATAACCGACCAGAGCGTTGAGCGCCTCACCTGGCGAGAGCCCGCGATCGATGCCGCGCGTCCCCAGCACGCGCGCGGCGACCGCGCGCGCTTCGGCGTCGGGCAACACACGCTCAGGCGGTGCGAAACGCTCCCAGCTCACGTCCTCATCGAGCACGCCATCGAAGTAAAAGGCATCGACGGCAAGCTCCATATTGACGCGCACCACCCCGTCGACGTCACCGCGCAGATAGAAGTTATCTGCGCCATCGCGAAGCACCTCCACATCGACCAGCGGCTCGGCCAGGACCTGAACCACGCGCTGCCCCGGCGCCACGCTGGGGATGGGGTGGGCACGACCGGCCTCCATACGCACCAGAAAGCTCCCCCAGAATCGATCTTCGCCAGCACCGGCCGACGCTCCCCCGACCCGCACCGTCCGCAATGACGATGAGACGCGGCGCGTGCTGTAGATGCCATCACCCTGGCGCACCACACCGTCATGCGCCACACCTCGCTTCCAGGGCACCACGCTGGGCTCAAAACTCGCTTGATAATTAAGCGCGCTTACGCGGTCGGTATTCGTATCCAACGTGGCGCTCCCCGTCGCCGGGTCCAGACCGCCGTGCGGGGCCTCCAGTGGCGAGGGCGCCACCGGCCCATCCGCCGTCCAGAACCATTCCTGCGCGCCGGCTTCCACGCTCAAGCCCGGCTGCCCCTGCCCCTCCCAGGGGCTCGGCCCGGCACCGGCCTGCTGGCCCGACGCCACGCTCACCCCATCATCACTCTCACTCACGGCCTCAAAACGCTGCGCGTCGAGGTGGCGGTGCAACACCTGGTCGCCGCGACGCGACTCCTGGGCCCAGAGCAGCGCCGGCAACGCCAGCACCACCGCGGCCGCTGTCCCCCTTATGCGCCATCGCCACCTTTGAGCCTTATCTCGTCGCACACCGTCTCCCACGCGTCCCCTCACCGGGGCGTACCTTACGCAGCATTGGTCAGCTCATGCCGACGGATGCTCATCACAGGCATCACCGGCTACGCTCGGGGCCGCAGGCGCAACATCCACGCGGGTCTCAAAACGCCATCAAGGCGTGGGCACACCGGTGGTCGTCAGCAACGCCTTGAGGTCTTCATCATCAAAGCGAATCCCGGCCCCGATGAAGTAATCTCGCCGGTCGGGGTTGATCACGTCGTCAATGCCGCCCGAGATGTAGGCAAACTCCAGAAAGCGGTAGGTGCCGTAGGCTCGCAGGCGAGGATTCTCGGCGGCGCTGAAGTCAAAGAGGTCGGTCTGAACTTCCAGCCGCCTGTCGGGGAACAGCCCCACGGTCGCCCCGATTCCGCCGGTGCTCTCGATGATCCCGAAACGCCCGCCCAGGCGCAGCCAGTCCGACGCCTGGAAAGAGCGGCCCAGCACAAGGCTGAACTTAAACTCATCGGTCGTAGTGGTGCGCGTCTCCTGGTAGAGCGCGTCATCCACGGAGGGGTCGGTCGTATTGACCCGCTCGGTCACCACCGAGGTGGAGCCGCGAAAGTCATCGACAAACTCAAACATGTAATACTTGTCTTCGTTGGGCTCCAGCCGCAGCCCGAACACGTTTTTGAGCTGCTGATTCTGAAGGTGGTACTCGCTGCGCAGCTCCACAATCGTGCGCAGGCGCGTCACCCGTCCTAAGAAGTCGCCGGCATCATCGAGGATCTGCTCGGTGCGGTAGGCGATCGTGGGGTTGTTGATGAGCTCCCCGACGGTCCCCTCACCTTCATTGATCTTCTCGGTGATGTCCTGAACGTTCTGCAGACTGTAGTTGAGCGAGTCCAACGTGCGCTGCAGCCTTGCCAGCGTGCCCTGCATCGTACCCAGGCCCGCCTGCACATCGGTGGTGGACTGCCCGATGATGTAGCGCACCTCCTGCACAATCGCCTCGGTATCCCGAAGAATCGTGTCGATGGACTCCGACCCCCGCGCAGTCAAAAAGCTGATGTCGCGGCCGATATTGGAGGCGTCGGTCACCAGCTGGTCGAGCTTGACGCTGTTGGTGGCAACGAACTGATTGAGCGTCGCCAGCACGTTCTGCATATCGTCGAGCATCTGCTGGATGCTGCGCTGGGCGTCTTCGCCTCCAAACACCGTGGCCAGCGAGTTGGTTACCTGCTGAATATCTTTGGTGATGTCGTTGAGGCGCTCAAAGAGTTCATCGGGCCCCACATCTTTGATGATGTTGCGGATCGGGTCGCCGTTCTCCAGCACCCGCCCCTCAGTGCCCGGGGTCAGCTCCAGATAATAGTCGCCAATGAGGCTGGCCTGACGCTTGGCGAGCGCCGCGCCGTTGGTGTCGAGCCCGTCGGGGTTGAGCTGCCCCTCGTAGAGCACCACATCGCCCCGCACCGACACTTCCACCCGGGCGCGGCTGCCATCGAGGCGAATCGCATCGATCGTGCCCACCGGGATGCCCGCCATCTGAATGCGCGACTTCACCGCCAGACCGGTCACGTCGTCAAAGTGGGCGTAATAGCGCCTGGCCTCCTCGGCATCCATGTCCATATCGCCGCTGAGCAGCGTCACCATCACGACGGTGGCGGCCACCCCGGCGATCACCAGCAGCCCCACCTTAAAAGGCGTCATTACATCGGCTAACTTCATCGCGTTACCGCCTCTATCCGAGCCATCTTCTTTACCACCGACTTCAAAGTGACCACATCGACACGGTCAACGCGTAGTCTACCAGCAAAATAGAAATACTGCTGGTCACCACCGACGAGGTCGTCGCCTCACCCACACCCTTGGCCCCACCCGAGGCGTAGAACCCCTTGTAACACCCCACAAGCCCGATGATCAGCCCGAAGCTCGCCGCCTTGATGGTGCTGAACAGAAAATCCTGAGCGGTGATAAAGCGCGTGATGTGGTGCAGGAAGATCCCCGGGTCGGAGTTCATCACCTCCACCGACAGCAAATACGCCGCGCCGATGCCCACGAAGTTAAAGAGCATGTTGAGCACCGGCACCATCAGCGTGGTGGCGAGAATGCGCGGCATCACCAGGTACTGAATGGGGTTGACGGCCATCACCGCCATCGCGTCGATCTGCTCGGTCACCCGCATCGTACCAAGCTCGGTGGTCATCGCGCTGCCGGTGCGGCCGGCGACCATCAGCCCGGTAAACACCGGCCCGAGCTCGCGCAGAAGACTGATCGCAACGGTCGCCCCCACCAACGTCTCGGCATTAAACATCCGAAACGCCATATCGGACTGGTACGCCAGCACCAGCCCCGCAAAAAGACCGGTGAGCAGCACGATAAAGAGGCTCCCCACCCCCACCGACTCAAAGCTCTGAAAAACGACGCGCACACGAAATGGTGGTCGAAACATCCACACGACGGCCGAGACCAGCATCGTCGTCAGCTGACCGATCTCTTCGATCGCCCCGATGACCTTCTCCCCCACTCTTTCAATACCGCGCTTCAGCATCGCGCTCTTTCACATCGTGGAGAGCCCCTTAGCGAGCGCCCCTTACCAACACCATCGTAAAGCGAACTATCAGGGAGGGCTTACCACAGCGCGGGTGTCGTGGTCACTTCCAACCGCCCTGGCTTGAGCGCGCACGGCGATGTCAGCGTCGCCGCATCAGCACCGTCACCTTGAGGGCATCGGCCTCGGCGGGAAGATCCTCACGCGCGGCCAGCTCCCCGACACGCTCGCGGATGCAACCCTGAAGCGTGGGTCGCTGCAGGGTGTCGAGCAGCACCTGCGCTCCCTGCTCCGAGCCATCAAGAGCCATCTTCAGCACCACCGCCCCCTGGAGTGAGCGGTTCTCGGCAAGCGCACGCACGTAGCAGGGGTAAACTGCACGCTCCACACGCCCTCGCCAGGTGGCGTCTTCTTGCGCGGTGGTCTCATCTTCCAGCGGGGCCTCATCGGCCCACCACATCAGGTCACTGACCTCTACCTCCGGCGCGGCGCGCTCACCACGCGCCTGCCCGGCGCTGGCCAGCGCGCGCTGCTGAAGATGCCACTGGTGACCAAATTCGGTGCGGTAGGTGGCCAGCACACCCTCGCTGGCGTCGACCAGCTCGGCACGCAGAAGATCGCCCTCCACCACGCGCTGCCCCTCTTCACCCTCGCCACAGAACGCCCGCTCATAGTCGTCATGGGCGGCCAGCAACACCTCCACGCGCAGAAACACCTCCCCCATCGCCGCGCGTGTCATCACGTCCTCAACCTGATCCTCGTCAACCTCGAAGTAGAGCACGCATTCGTTGCGAAAACGCAGCGTATCGCTCGCGCCAACCACCGGGTGGTAGCGAAAACCACTCACGCTGAGCAGCCCGCTGACCCGATCATAGCCCAGCGACGACGCATCGACCCCGTAGATGTCGAGCTCATAGAGCCGGTGCACAATCTCGCGCCGCTCCTGATAATAGTGGGTATGCGCCTCGTCCGGGCAGCGCCCTTCCCCGCGCGCCTCGCCAGGGTCGGCGGCCTCGGTCTGGAGCTCCTCGGCAGCCGCCTCCTTAAGCGTGGCATCCTGCGGCATCTGCGGTGCGCTGTACGC
This sequence comes from Lujinxingia vulgaris, assembly GCF_007997015.1. Taxonomy (NCBI): domain Bacteria; class Deltaproteobacteria; order Bradymonadales; family Lujinxingiaceae; genus Lujinxingia; species Lujinxingia vulgaris. The sequence continues at coordinate 808,084 of NZ_VOSM01000002.1, read as the reverse complement.
GCAGATCGCGTCAAGCTCGGACTGCTCGGTCAGCCGCGCCGGCTCCTCCGCGCTCACCGCCGGGCATAAGGCCATCACCAGCATCCCGCACATCATAAGCGTCGTGGAAGCGCTGCTCATAACAGGGCCTCAATGAGCTGGCGAACTTCGGGGCGAGTCCAGTCGTAATCGCCGACGAAGCGGGCGATGACCGTGCCGTCGCGATCGATGATGTAGGTCTCCGGGATCATCTCGGTGCCGTAGAGGCGACTGACCTGATTCTCGGAGTCCAGCAGCACCGTCATCGCGCTGCGCTGGCCGGGCAGAAATTCCTGCATAAACCCGTCCACCTCGCCCCATTCCGCGTCGAGGCTTACCGCCACCATCACCATGCCCTGGTCGCGGTACTGGCGCACCAGCGCCTCCATCGAGGGCATCTCTTTTCGGCAGGGCTCACAAAAACTCGCCCAGAAGTTCAAAAAGACGACCTGCCCCTGATAGCGCGAGAGGTTGTGCATCTGCCCCTGGCGGTCGGGCAGCTCAAAGCCCGGCGCGGCCCGGTCGACCCACTGACCTTCCAGGGCCACCACCGCGTCCACAAGGCCCGGATCGCGATAAAAATACCACGATGAGCCGCCCACTCCGGCGATCAGCGCCACGAGCGCTGCCACAATGATCCATCGTAATTGTCGGTCGAACATGGGGTCCTGCTCATGGGGGTTACCAGCGGTCGCGCAACGCGCGCAGGCAGCGAAACACCGCCTCGTCTTCATCGTCGGACTGCGCCCGGGCAGCCTCAATCGCCTCCCCGTAGCGCGACGAAAGCGCCTGACGCAAGCCCGGATCCGCAAGTCGCATAAAGGGGTTATAAGACCGCTCCACGCCCAGCGTGCTGACGAAGCGCTCGCGGGGCTTAAGAGCCTTCGCCTGCTCTAACACCGCCTTCGCCTCGCGATGTTCCGGCTCAATCGAGAGAATGAACTCACAGTTTCGCTCCGTGTAGTCATGCCCCGGGTAAAAGAGCGTGGCATCGGGCAGCGTCCCGAGCACCTCATGAAAGGTCGCAAAATGAGTACCCAGGTCGCCGCCGGCGCGGCAGTGGCCGGCCCCTCCGGAGAAGATCACATCCCCGCTGAAGAGGTGCTCGTCGATCAGAAGGCTCACATGCCCTTCGGTGTGTCCGGGCGTATCGAGAACCTGCAACTCGAGCTCGCCCACGCGTAGCGTTTCGCCGCCCCGCATCTCAACCTCGACCCCGCCGCGAGGCGTGGAGGAAAACTGCCCGTCGATGCGCGCGCGGTCACCCGCAGGCCCGACCACCTGAGCCTCGGGAAACGCCTTTAGCACTCCCGCATTGCCGGCCACATGGTCGGGGTGCCAGTGGGTATTGATCACCCACTGCAGATCCCACCCCAGCTCGCGGATCCGCGCGACCGCCGCGTCGACATCCACCGGGTCGATCAACGCCGCGCGCCCGTGGCTGTCGGCCAACGCGTAGAAGTAGTTGTCGCTCACAGTGCTTGCGATCGTCTCAATCCGTACCGTCATCATCATCTCCCTGATTGGAGGTCCGCCAGGCATTTCCCGCGCCTATTCACGCGCCGGGCCCGCTTCTATCGAGGCTTCTCACTCGTCCGTGTTTTGGTCACGAGCATCTTCCACGGCAACCCCCGCGCGATGAAGTTCGCGTTTGAGGCTCGCATACCAGCGCCCCCAACCTTCCCGCGCCACAAGCGTGAGCGCGACGCCCTCGCGCCCTCCCAGCCCCGCGGCCAGGGCCGCCGCCAGCCCTCGCGGCGAAGGTGCCCATCGCGAAGGATGCCACATCACGCAATGAACCTCGGGCGTGGGAACGTCGCGCGCCACAAAACGCAGCACGAGCGCCAACTCGTCAAGGCTCAGCGGCCGATGCCACCATAAATCCCCCACTCTCCCCGGCGGCCGCTCGCTGCCCGGTGAGAACCAGATCACAAGCTCCGCCCTCCGCGTTTGCGCCGCAGCACTCAGGACAACCGCTTTCGGTCGACGATCCCGACGGTGCCCTCCCCAGATCCTACGCATCACACCTCGCATCGCTTTCCCCTTGATAAGATTGAACTTCTTGCAGTCTCCCCTGGCCAGCACAGCGCACACGAGGGCCACCGCCCCGACCACACCCTGTTATCGCTAGAATTCGCAACCTTTTGCGTCGGGGTCCCAGACCCCCGCTTCGGTGGCCGGTAAAGAGGGACTTAGTTGCAAAGTTTTTTTGCGTTGTGTTAACGTCTCCCCGACTCCATAAACGCCCGCGCGGGGCGCGCTCACACGCGCTCAAGCCCCGTTCGAGCACCCCACTCCCGGCCTACCATGAAGAACGTCTCGACGCTCCGACGCGCTCGCCAGGCTCCCGGCCTGACCGCGCTCGCCCTCCTTCTTCTGTGCAGCACATCGACCGGCTGCATGATGGATTTCGACGGCTTCACCGCGGGTGAAACCGGCCTGCTCGACGACACCGACCTCCCCGGAGACACCGGCACCGACGTCGGCGCGGATGTCGACAGCGACAGCGACATCGACGCCGAAGATCCCGACGGTGGCGACACTGACGTGCCCCCGGGCGATGGCGAGCCGGGAAGCGTCTGCGCGAGCGACGATGAGTGCGCCGGCAATGGGGTCTGCCGCAGCAACGTTTGCCTGACGCCCTGCGATTTCAGCGACGAAGATGCCTGCTCCACAGGGTTCTTCTGCTCGGAGGTCGGCGCCGAGAACCTCTGCGTGCCCTCGTGCGATGATCGCCAGAGCTGCGACGCCCACAATGTGGGCCGCGACGATTTGAGCTGTGTGTACCTGCAGCAATCTGGCCTGGCCGCCGGCAACAGCGACGTCCGACTCGATCGCGCCTGCCTTGTCGACAGCGACGATGACGGCGTCACCGACGCCATCGACAACTGTCCTGATGACGTCAACCCGACCCAGCTCGACAGCAACGGCGACGGGCTGGGCGACGCCTGCAGCGACGAGCCCACCTGTCACCCCGACGCTACAGACGGCCTGATCATCTACCCGCGCGTCGCCCTGCCCCCGGGCCAACTCAGCGTGCCGCAGGCGATCTACGATCGTCAGCTTGTCCTGCTGAGCAACAGCGACGATCCGACCCGTGCCTCGACCGCAGCCGTGCTCGACCGCGCAGCGAGCACCTGGAGCGAGTACGCCGACCTTGCTTACGCGGGCGTCTCCCGCTCGGTGACCCAGGTCGGCGGGCGCTACACGCTGATCAGCCCGGGCCACAGCCCCCTCTCGGATCGCAAGTCCGGCAGCTGGCTCACGGTGATGCCCGATGGCGCCTTCGGCCCGGAGACGCCCTTCGGCGCCAACCTCAGCACAATGAGCGCAATGATGATGCCCTCTGGCGTTGTCGTCGGCCTGGGCACCACCCCGGACAGCAGCTCTCTTTTCCTCCTTCAAATCCAGCGCGATGGTCGCGTGAGCCTCACGGGCTCGGTCTCCGACCTCGACGCCAGCGCGCCTTACCAGGTGATCCCCACGCCTTACGATCGTGCGGTGATCGCCCAATTCGACAGCGCTACGCGCGAGGTGAGCACGGCCGGGATCTCCCCGAACGGCGGCACCTCATCGGTCACTCGCACCACGATCCCCTCCACCTGGCCGGCCGTTCCGGTGGTCGGCGAGGAAGACCTCGCCGAAGACATCTCGAACTTCGATCCCATCGCCTTCCCGGCAGCTGCCGACCAGCTCTACATCTTCGATCGCAACAACGGCCGCGCCGCGAAGATCAACGGGTCGAGCTTCCAGCGTCGGGCGGACTACGACATCCCCGAGCTCTTTGAGGGGCTGACCGGCGTGCAGGTTTACGTCCTGCCCCGCGCGCTAGGGCTGGGCGTCGTGGGCCGCCCCGAAGATGCGCCGGACCAGATTGAGGTGCGCGAGCTCTACTTCAGCTGCCACCCGATCACCGCGGCGATCGATGCCGACGAAGACGGCGTGGGCGACCTCCTCGACAACTGCCCCACCAGCGCCAACGCCGATCAGCTGGACCTCGACGGCAACGGATTTGGTGATGTGTGCGACGACGACATCGACGGCGACCGCATCATCAACGGCTCCGATGTGCTCATCATCCCCGGCGAAGATGGCGCCGACCCGCAGACCATCGACATGTCGATGGACGCCGATAACGACGGCACCCCCGACGGCGATGACCCTGACACCGACGGTGATGGCATCGCCGACCGCTACGATCCCTTCCCCCGGGACTCGTCGAACAACGGCCTCAAAAACACCTGGACCGGCGACGCCGATGCCGACGGATCGCCCGACGGCAGCGAGCGCGGACTCGACTCCAACCCCTTCCTGCCCCTGGACACCCCGTCGGCACGCGAGATCATCTTCATGACTGAAGGCGATGACGGCACCCGCACCCTGCACCGCGCTCCCACGGCCGACGCCTCGGCTGCAGCAGCGCTGGACATCCCTGCCACCATCAACCCCCACGGTCTGCGCGTCAGCCCCAGCGGCCGCTTCGTGAGCTTTCTGACCGACGCCCCCGGCCAGACCGAGTCCTTCGGGGTCTACGATCTGGTCAACGACACCTTCCTCTTTGAGCGAAATGTCGGCGCCGCATTGCGCTCGATCAACATTGTCGAAGATGGTGTCGACGCCCCCGGCAGCTACGTCGCCACCCAGCAGGCGTTTGGTGACACCGGCCGCTGGCGCATCTCCCAGATCCGCATCGACCCGGACGTGGACGTGACCACCGTCTTCTCGGGCATCGACCACATCTGGGAGTCCTCGCAGAGCGGGAGCATCCTGATCTTCAACGCCTACGACAGCGACTGCCGCGAGTGCGCGCTGACCTACGGCATCGACCTGAGCGCGGAGTCGCCTCAACCTGTGCTGCTCAACGCCATCCCGGCCGGCGCACAGGGCCTGCATCACCCGGCCAGCGCCTCGCGCTTCGTCACAACCTGGCAGGACGATGAGGGCGCAACGGTCGTCGGTGAGTTCAGCTTCAGCGGCACCTACTTCTCGTATACCTTCGGGCCTGTGACGCTGCCCGGGCGTTTTGAAGATATCAACGCCGCGAGCATCAACCGCACGTCCCCCCGACAGCTCGTCTTCGCCGCCAGTGGCGATGACAACCCCGCGATGCTCTGGGTCAACTCCCCCAACGCCTTGCTCCCCAAACTGCGCTATCTACCCGCCGGGGCCTTCGACGACCCGGTCGTCGAGCTGCAACTCGCCCCTTAAGGGCGCTTCGATGCGCCCGATCGCGCCCTCGCTGCCTTTGGCCCCACGCCGCCCCTGTGGTAAGAAGCAGCGAGGGTTCTCCCGCCGGCCGACCGGCATAAGCTGGCCGCTTTAAAGGGAGCGCTCTCCAGGTTCGGTCACCGCGCAAAGGGATGGTCCGTTTATGGCTGCTAAGTTCCCCCAAAAGTTCGGCCCCTACACGCTGCACCAGCTGGTGGCGCGCGGCGGCATGGCCGAGATCTATCGGGCAACCATGCCGGGCATCGGCGGATTTGAAAAAACCGTCGCCATCAAAAAGATCCTGCCTCACCTGGCCGAAAACGATGAGTTCATCACGATGCTCATCGACGAGGCCAACATCATCGTCAGCATCAACCACTTCAACATCGCGCAGGTCTACGACCTGGGATGCATCGACGACACCTATTACATCGCCATGGAGTACATCCACGGCGTCGACCTGGCCCACATCATCAAGGGCATGGCCCGCCGCGGCCAGACCGTGCCGGTGCCCCACGCCGTCTACATCGGCTCGAGCATCTGCGCCGGCCTGCACGTCGCCCACTCCAAGACCGACGAGCAGGGCAACCCGCTCAAGATCGTGCACCGCGACGTCAGCCCCCACAACGTGCTCTTAAGCTACGCGGGCGACGTCAAAATCATCGACTTCGGCGTGGCCAAGGCCGCTGTCAAAGAGAGCCACACCCAGCACGGCGTCATCAAAGGCAAGCTCCTCTACATGGCGCCCGAGCAGGCCAACACCAGCGACATCGACGGCCGCGCCGACCTCTTCGCCGCCGGTATTATCATCTACAAGATGCTCACCAATCGCCTGCCCTTTGAAGGCGACAATGAGTTTCAGATCTACAACAACATCATGTCCAAGGAGATCACCCCTCCGCGCATCCTCAACCCGCAGGTGCCCGAGGTCGTCGATCAAGTCGTGATGAAGTTGCTGGAGCGCGATCCCGACAAGCGCTACCAGGACGGCTACTCCGCAAAGCAAGATCTCGATCGGGCGCTCCACCAGGTTGCGCCGGGCTACACCGTCAACCGCCTCAGCCGCTTCATCGACGAGAACTTCTCGCCAGGAGCCGAAGAAGCGCGTCCGGCCAGCGGCCCGGGCATGATCGCGCCGCACACCCCGGCCGGCGTCTCCCTGAACACCGGCCAGCACGCCTCAGCCGACCCCTCGGTGGCGGCCGGCGCCGAAGATGAACGCGACACCGTCGACGTGGGCGCGCCGGCCTTCCACGCACAGATGGCCGCCCACCAGGCCCAGGCGGGCTTCTCGCAGCCGATGCGCGCGACCACCAGCGCCGCCGACACCGGGGAGTTCCCCGCCGCCGGCGGCCCGGCAGCGCCGGCGCAGGCAGCCCCGGCAAAGGCGGGCAAAAAGATCCCTCCGGCAGCCATCGCCGCCGCCGTGATGAGTCTTGTGGTCGTGATCTTGCTGGTGCTCGTCGTCATGAACGGCGGACAGGAATCGCAGGCCCCCGACCCGCGCAGCGCCATCCCCGCCGACGCCATCGTGCGCGCCGACGACAGCGCGGCGACCGAAAACACCCCCGAAACTTCCCCGGAAGCAGTCGCTCCCGAAGCGATCGCGACCCTGCGCATGACCACCATCCCGGAGGGGGCCCGCGTCTTCCAGGATGGCGAACTCATCGGCATCACCCCGATTACACTGGAGCTCCCCGTCTCCGATGAGACCTCGCTCTACGAGCTCAAACTCGAGGGTTACGAGGAGGTCGGCTTTCGCTATGCCCCCCGCGAAGACAACGACGTCGATCTAGAGCTGACCGCCCTCAGCGACGCCGGCGACGAGGCATCTTCCGACGAAGTTGCCGCGGCCAACGATCCGGAGCCTGAACCCGAGCCCGAGCCTCAGCCCCGGCGAAAGGAGCGGCGGCGCGAGGTCGAACCCGAACCGCAGGTCGAGCCGGAGCCTGAACCCGAGCCCGAGCCTCAGCGCGATCCGCCGCCTCGCCCCAAAAAGAAGAAAGAGAAGGCCCCCGAGCCTGAGCCCGAACCCGAGCGCGACGACATCATCGACCCCTTCGCGTTTTAATCTTCCGCGTCTTTGCAAAGCCCTCAAGGCTGAGAACTCTATGGCTACCTCGTCTTCACATACCCGCACCTTCAAAGGGCTGCTCGTTGCCTGCGCGTTGCCTCTCTCGCTCTCGCTGGCGCTTCCGGCCCCGGCCTTTGCTCAAGACACGCTGGAGCAGGCCCGCGAGCGCTTCATGGAAGGACGCGCCTTCTACGATAACGACGAGTTTGAAAAGGCGGCCGAGGCCTTCTTAGAGTCCTACGAGCTCTCCGGACGCTCCGAGCTGCTCTACAACGTCGGCCAGGCCTACCGTCTGGCGGGCATACTCACTGAGGCCGAGGCCTACTTCCAGCGCTACCTCTCCGAACTCCCGGGTGCTCCCAACGCCGGCGAGGTCGCCGACACGGTCATTGAGATCCAGCAGGCCATCGCCGCGTCGATGGCGACCCTCAACGTGACGACCTCCCCCGAGGGCGCCACCATCCTCGTCGAAGAGACCGAGGAGCGCTGCAACGCCCCCTGCGAGCTCGACCTTGCGCCGGGCACCTACACCCTGGTGGCCAGCCTCCCCGACTTCGATCAGGCCCGCCAGATCATCACCCTGGAAGCTCGCCAGCGCGAAGAGCTCGCCATGACCCTGCGCGCCACCATGCAGACCGGCCGGCTGATGGTCCAGAGTGACCTCTCCGGCGCCGCGCTTGTGGTCGGCGGCCAGAGCTACGCCCTTCCCCTGCAACGCCCCGTTGAGGTTGAGGCGGGCACCACCGCCTTCGCCATCCGCGGCGGCGGCGCCGACTTTTCGGAGAGCGTCGAGATCCCGGCCGATGAGACCCTCACCCTCTTCATCCCCGCCTCGGCGATGGACCAGGGAGGCATCTTCTCCAACCCTCGGCAGAGTGCGGCGCTGGGCCTGGGCGGAGTGGGCGTTGCGCTGGGCGCAGCCGCCGCCATCGTGGGCATGCAGGCCAGCGCGACCTATGACGCGCTTGAGCAGCAGCAAAACACCTTCGGCGGCGTCAATCGCGAACTTCTCGACACCGGCATCTCCCAGCAACGCACCGCCAACGGCCTTTGGATCGGCGCGGCCGTCTCTCTGCTGGCCGGCGGAGGTCTTTACGCCTGGGACGTGCTCTCCTCGGGCAGCGAAGAGGAGATCGCCCCCTCCGAAGAGCCCGCCCCCCGGCGCTCCGATGCGCCCGTCGAGCTGCTCGACTGATCCCCTCCTGCTCACATCATAAAACGCACGCCCTGCACGGCCCGCAAAAGCTCGTAGACTTCGAGCACCATCTGCGGGTCCTGCACCTGTGCCGAGAGCGTCACCGCCACGTGGTTGCCCTTGCCGCTCTCGCGGGTCTCGATGTCCAGCTCGGCCTCACCACCGATCGCGTTGACGGCCGCCTGCACCACCCGGCTCACAAAGGTCGGCTCATTCTCGCCAATGACCTTAAATAGAAATGGCCCCGGAAAGGTGTGCATGGCGTTGAGTCGGTCGATCATCGTCTGTGGATCGCTCACGGCGCTCCTCCTTTTTTCCTGATTTAGATAGCTCAGCTCGCCGGCGGAACGATGCCGGACGCACGTACGTTCTGATGGTCTAACACGCCACCTTCGGTCAAACATCCCATGGCACATTCCTCTCCCCACACGCTGATTTTGGCCACCGAGTCGGCCTACAAGATCGAACTTCTGCAGCGCCTGGGCCTTCCCTTTGAGGCCTGCGCCGCGCACATCGACGAGGCGCGCATTCCCGATGAGGCCCCCGCGACGATGGCCGCGCGCCTGGCCCTGCATAAAGCGCGACGAGTGGCTGAAGACTACCCGGACGCCTATGTGCTGGGCGCCGATCAGGTCATCGCCCTCGATCAGCAGATCTTTCAAAAACCCGCCACCGCCGAGCGCGCCGTGGCCCAGCTGATGGCGTTGCAGGGAAAGACCCACCGGTTGATCACGGCGATCGCGCTGCGCACCCCCGACGGCGCAGAGCTGGCCTCGGAGTGTGCCTTCGAGATGGTCATGCGACCGCTCACCGAGCCCCAGGCCCGCGCCTACGTCGAGGCCGACCAACCGCTCTTCTGCGCCGGCTCCTACCGCATTGAAGCCGGCGGCATCCGCCTCTTTGAGGCCGCCCGTGGCGACGACTTCACCGCCATCATCGGCCTGCCCCTGACCCGCGTCTGGTCGCTGCTCGACCAGGCCGGCTACCTTGAGAAGCTATGAACGCCATCCCCGACTTCTCGCGCTACCGCGACATCATCGATGACTTCGAGGCCTTTGAGGCCGCGCTCGCAAGGCCCCTCCCCCTCTGCGTGTGGGCCAACGATCTGAAGATCACACCGGCCGAACTCGAAGCATCCTTTGGCTCCCACGGCATCGACTTCCAGCCGCGAAGCTGGCGTCCGGGCACCTACCTGCTCGACCCTGCGTTGAGTCCGGGCACCCGTTTTGAGTACGCCGCCGGGCTCTACCACGTGCAGGAAGAAGTCTCACTCCTGCCGGTGACCGTGCTCGATCCGCAGCCTGGCGAGCGCCTCCTCGACACCTGCGCGGCACCGGGCAACAAAACGGCGCAGATCGCCGTCGCGATGCAAAACACCGGCACGCTCATCGCCAACGACCGCGACTACCGACGCATGCGCGCCGTCAGCCGGGTGCTCGACCGCCTGGGCGTCTTCAACGCCTCGCTCATCTGCCACGACGCGGCCAACCTCCCGGCCGACCTCGGGAGCTTCGACCGCATCCTGGCCGATGTCCCCTGCTCCTGCGAGGGTACCTCCCGCAAAAACCCGCGCGTGGGCGCCGCCCGCCCCGCCGAACTCAGCCGTATGAGCCGCGTCCAGCAGGCCATCCTCAAGCGCGCCCTCGATCTCTGCCGCCCCGGCGGCCTGATCGCCTACGCCACCTGCACCTACGCCCCGGAAGAAAACGAGGCCGTCATCCACGCCTGCCTCAACGACCCGGAGCTTGGCGACTTCGACGTCCTTCCCACACGCATCCCGGGCTTTCATAGCGCTCCGGGTCTGATAGAGTGGCAGGGAGAATCCTTCGATCCCCGGCTCAAAAACGCCATGCGTGTCTATCCCCATCACAACGACAGCGGCGGCTTCTTTGTAGCGCTCCTTCAAAAAGGGGCCCGTTCATGAGCGCGATCCCTTCAAAACTCACCGAGGCGCTGGCCACCCTGGCAACGCCGGCCATCGACGCCACCCCTTTCCTCACGATCCTCGAGGAGCGCTTTGGCATCGACCCGGCCCATCTCGAAGATCTGGTGTTTATTCGCGCCAACAAACGCATCGTCAGCGTCGTTCACCGCGATCACCATCTTCCCACCGAGCCGCGCCCCGACTCGGTCGGCCTCTCCTTTATGCGCGATGATATGGTGGTGCCCAAACTCACCACGCCGGCGGCGATGACCTTCGCTCGCTACGCCCGCATCAACGTCATCGACACCAGCGCCGAGCAATGCGACGCCTACCTCACCCGCAAGACCTTCACGCTCAGCGACGATCAGGTCGGCGCGTGCACCTCGCGCGGCTACGTCCTCATTCGCCACCGCGGCCACGGCCTCGGCGTCGGGTTCTTGCGCAGCACCGACCCTGGCGAGCGCGAGGTCCAGAGCTTCTTCCCCAAAGCGTGGTCCCAGGACGTGACCCGCTCGGCCTTCGGCGAGGTTGAATGAGCACCGACGCCCCCCACGATCTTCAGGATGCGCCCCGCACAGACGAGTCGCTCGAACAGGTCCGCCTTATCGGCACCGGTGAGCTTGGCGAGTCCTTCGAGGTGCTGCGCATGCGCCTGGCCGAGGGGGAGTCCGCAGAGGTCAGCGGCGAGATGCCGCGCCCGGAGCGCTTTGTCCTCAAGAAGCTGACCTTTGCTCGGGTGCGCGACCCCGACGAGTTCGCGCGCCACTTCGACAGCCTCACGCGCCTCGATCATCCCAACCTGGCCCGCTACCGCGAGATCTTCCGCGGCGAACAGGTCACCCGGCTGATGCGCGACTACGTCGACGGAATGCCGCTCGATGCCTACCTGCTGCGCCCCATCACCGAGGCCGAACAGGCGATCTTAAGCGCCAGCACCTCCCCGGACGCCTCCACCGAAGCCCCGGCTGCCGCGCTCGATGAAGACGATCTTCCCACCATTGAGCTTCCCTCCACCCTCGACGAAGACGATCTTCCCCCCGCCCTCGACGAGCCCTCCTCCGAGGGCGAAGAATCCGTCCCCGAAGAGATCGCCGCCGACCGCCCCAACACCCTGGAGATCCCCGAGTCCTTGCTCGAAGACTCCGAGGCCGCCGATCGCGCCCTCGACCTGATCATCCTGCGCATCCAGGCCATCGGCCCCCAGATCGTCGCGGCGCTGGAGTACCTCCACCGTTTTCGCAAGGTTCACGGCGGGCTCAAGCCCACCAACATCCTGATCAACGACGCCGGCCAGGTACGCCTGACCGACTTCGGGCTGCACCCCCACCTGGAGCGCCCGGGCTCCGGCGATCTTCGCTCCTGCTACAGCGCCCCGGAGCTTCGCCGTGGCGAGTTCAGCCCGGCGGCCGACCTCTACGCGCTGGGCGTGATCTTTTTTGAGGCCCTGGCCGGCAAACCCTTCGACGCCTGCCAGCGCGTCATCGAGGGTGACGAAGGCCCCCGCCCACGCCGCGAGCGTATCTTCCTCTCGGAGGTCGCCCCGCACTGCCCGGCCGCCTGGGTCAACCTCATCCATGGCCTGCTCGCCAGCGAGCCTCAACGCCGCCCCTCGCTCAACGAGGTCCTCGACCTCCTCTCCACCGACGAGAACCGCTCGGTCACCATCCCGGCTACCGTCGTCGAAGACCGCGAGGTGCTCTACGGCCGTCGTGAGATCTTCGATCAGCTCACCGAGCGCGCCAGCCTCTGCGCCCAGGAGCGCCGCCTGGGCTTAAGCGTCGTCGAAGGCCCCCAGGGCACCGGCAAGACCGCGCTGATCGATGCCCTGGCCCACTGGGCATCCCAGCTGGGCTGGATCGTGCTGCGCGGACGCTGTTTCCACCGCGACACCGGCGCCTACCAGGGTTGGGACGAAATCGCCGAGCAGCTCGCCGGCATCATCGCGCGCCTCCCCGAGAAGTCGCGCCAGCGCATGGAGACCGCCCGCCTTCAGGCCGCTCGCATCTTCCCGGCGCTCTACGATCGCGGCGAAGCCTGCCCGGAGGTCGGCCGGCGCTCGGCCATCGACGCGCTGCGCCGCGTGCTCGTGGAGCTCAGCGAACAACGCCCCGTCCTCATCGCGCTCGAAGACACCCACTTTGCCGGGCTGGACACCTCCGCGCTCCTCGCCGACCTGACCAACGATCCCCGCGGCATGCGCGTCTTCATGGTCACCAGCATTCTTACTGGCCCCGGCAAAGACCACGCCAATCACCCCTTCTTTGGCGAACTTGCGACCTCTCCCATCGCCCTGCACCGCGTCGAGATTCACGGTTTCTCCAAAGAAGAGGCCCGGGAGTACGTGCTGGCCAACGCCGCCAACCTCTCCCTTCGCAGCAAGCAGCTGATCCTGCGCCGTGGCAACCTCCACCCCCGGCTTATTGACGAGCTCATCTACGAGTTTGAGCAGGCCCCCACCGAGGCCTCCGAGGAACTCGAAGCTGCCGAACCGGTGGCCGTCGACGAACTCCTCACGACCTTTATCCGTCGGCGCGTCGCCCAGCTGACCCGCCCTGAACGCCTGGGCCTTCAGCTGCTCGCCGTTGCCTCCTCCCCCCTGACCGCCCACACCCTGGGCCTGGCCATGGGGCGAGAGCTGGGAGCCAGCGCCATGAGCGCTCAGGGTGGCGAGGCGGTCATTGCGACCCTCCTTCATCGACGCCTGGCTCGCCAGTCGCGCGCCCGCGCCGGCGAACACCAGGACGCGGCCTACGCGATCATTCACGACCGCGCCCGCAACTTCGTGCTCGACGAGCTGGGCCGCGACCACCACGCGCGCCTCTGCGGGCTGATCGCCGACGCGCTGCGCGAATCCAAAACCGGCAGCGACGCTCGACGTCTCGATTACCTGCGGCGCGCCGGTCGACAACGCGAGTCGGTGGAAGTCGCCTTCAAGGTCGCCCACAGCGCCCAGAGCCGCTTCGCCTGGGAGCGCGCCCTGGAACTCTGGCAGCTGATCGACGCTCACGAACCCAAAGACTCCCCCCGCCGTGACGAGATCCACCGCGCTCTCTTCGAGGCGGCCATCGCCCTGGCTCGCACCGACCAGGCCCGCGACCAACTTCGCCCGCTGCTCGCCAGTGGTTCCATCCAGGATCGCCTGGCGATTCGCCGTCAATGGATGGAAGCACTCCTGGCCTCCGGACACCCCGATGAGGCCATCGACACCCTCGATGACGCCCTGCAAGAGGTCGGCAGCGCGTACCGCCGTGGTCGCCTGCGCGCCGGACTTCGCGCCTGGCGCCGTCGCCTGGCCGTAGGCCTGGCGCGATGGTCCGACGCCACCGCGGTGGCCCGCGATCAACGACCGCCCGAGCGTACCGTTGAGACCGCCCGGCTGCTCTGGCGAGCCAGCGAGGCGTCGCACCTTTTGCTCAGCGCTCGCCATGATCGCCTCACCACCCACTTCGCCCGCCTGGCCACCGTGCATAACTACGGCCCCTGGCTTGCCCGCGACCGACTGCAAATGGTCAGCGCGCCGCTGCTCCCCCTGCTCATCGATCCCACCACCCCGGTGGACCGCTGGCTCGATCAGAGTTTGACACTCTCAGATCGTTTCGACGACCCGGGCTGTCGCGCCCGCGCCCTCGAACTGCAGGGCTTGCTCGCCGCACACCGTGGCCGCTGGGCCGAGGCGCGCGAGCTGCTGCATAAGTCCATCTCCACGCTTCAGAAAGTCGGCGTCGATGACGCGATCTTTGCGACCCGCTGGCTCAGCCACATCATCCGCGTTGGCATTGAGCTCGGCCAACTTCATGAGGTGATGCCCGTCGTCGACAACCTCACCCATCGCCTGCGCCACGATCGCGCCGCCAGCGCGCACATCGCGCTCTCCCGCGCCGACCTCCTCATCGCCCGGGGTGACATCGCCGAGGCCGCCCTCGCGCTGAGCCCGGCAAGCGAGCTCGCCGAGCGCACGCCCAACAGCCTGCTCTTCCTGGAGGTCACCGCCCGCCGCGCCACCATCGACCTCGCATTGGGACGCCCCGAGCTTGTGATCGCCCACCTCGATCTTCTCCGCGACCAGGTCTTCGATCGCGACTTCCTGACGCTACCGCGGGTGGAGTTTGCCCTTAACCGGGCGCTGGCACATGCCCTGGCCAGTGAGGCCGAGCGCCAGCGCACCCTCCAGCAAGACGCACTCTCCGCCACCCTCAACCGCCTCCACCGGACCATCCGTCGGCTCGCCAGCTATCAAGACGACCTCGGACTCTCTGAGCGCGCCGCGTTGCTGCGCCTGCGCGCCCGCCTGGCCCTGCTGCGCGAGCAATACTCCCGCGCCGCCCGCCTGACGCGCCAGGCCATCGAGCTCTGCGCCTCCTCCCAGAGCGTGCTCAGCCAGACCCTCAACCAGGAAGCCCTCGGCCTGATCCTCACCCGTCAGGAGCGCCCCGAAGCCCGCCAGATCCTGGAGTCTGCCCGCGCGCTCGCCACCACCCACCACTTCTACCTCCCCCTGGTCCTCGAAGGCTGGCCGGTCCCCCGCGCGCACGCCGTGCTCAAAGCCGACCCCGCCTGAGCTTCCGGGTTGTCCCCCTCGCGCCCATCTTCTAGACTTGGGCGTCGACATCGCCGCCAAAAACAACCGCCTCGGAAGGACCCCGGTCATGGTGCAAATCCGCCTCCTCGACCTGCTCAACACCATCGATGACGCCGTCGAGTCTCAGGAGCACGCCCGCGCGCTCCAGCTCATCCTGGCCAACTGGTACAACCTCCCCGATCCCTCGCCACTGCGAGAGCGCACCGCGGTGATCCTCGCCACGGTGGGCCGAAAGCGCGAGGCCGTTGAGGTCTACACCCTGGCCGCTCGCCATTACGCCAACGCCGGCTTCCCCACCCGCGCGATCGCTGCCATCAAGCAGATGCACGCGCTCAACCCGGCCTCCACCGAGCTCTTGGACCACTTCGCCACGCTCTACTCGGTGCGCAGCCCCTACCTGGAGAACGGCCGCCCCCAGCCGAGCTTCCCCCAGCCCGCCGGCAACCTCTCCACCCAGGTCCACGGCGCGGAGCCCGACCTCGACGAGCTCTTCGAGCGCGTGCTCGAGCGCGCCACCGACCCCGACGGCACCGCCGAGCGCCCCGGCAGCCTCCCGGCACTTCCCCTGCTCAGCGTGCTCCCCCCCGACGCGCTGCGCCGCGTGCTCGACTTCGTCGACTACGAGATCTTCCCCGACGCCCAGATCGTCTTTGAGCCCTCCCAGAAGTCCGCCGATCTCATCTGGACCGTCAGCAACGATCTCGCCGTGAGCGATGGCCCCAAAACCTTCCGCATCCCGGCCGGCTCTCTGCTCGGCCTCAACGCTTTCGGCGGCAGCGAGCGCGCCCCCCGCTACCGCGTGCTCAGCGAACGCGGCAGCGAATGCCTGCGCCTTGCCCAGAGCGCCATCGGCAAGCTCAACGATGAGCTCCCCGACTTCCTCAACCGCCTGGCCACACTGCGCCGCCACACCCTCACCGAAGGCCTCCTCGATCGCCACGAGCTCTTCACCCACCTCAGCCCCGACGAGCGCGCCCGGGTCGTCGGTCGCTTCACCGGCCTGACCCTCGACAGCGGCACCCTCTGCGTGCGCCAGGGACGCCCCAGCCCCGGCCTCTTCATCCTCCTCGATGGCAAAGTCGACATCGTGCGCAAAGACGATGACTGGGAGATCACCGTCGCCACCCTGAGCACCGGCGAAGTCGTTGGCGAGGTGGGGCTGGTGGCGAGCGACCAGGCGACGGCGACGGTGGTCTGCACCTCTCCTGGCCACGCCCTCTTTCTGGCGCGCGAAGACTTCGAGGTTCTGGCCGCCGAACACCCGCCCATCGCGCAGTTCACTGCGCGCCTGGCCCGCGAGCGCCTCGAAGCCATCGAGAGCACCCTCTCGGCCCAGGATTTGGCCGAGGTCCCCTGAAGCGCTACACTGTAGGAGCGTCCCACGAGGCTTTGCCGGGAATTCAGCCGGTGCTTAGCTTCGTTTGAGTTCTGAGCACCGCCTCACCGGTGCGTCCGGCCGCTCCCCATGCCGACGCGCCTGTTTAAAACCTTACCTGACCGAGGACTGGACGGATGATGCGACCGACACGCCCCTTAAAACGCCGCCTCGCGCCGGCATCTGCCACCTTCGCCGGCCTCGCCCTCTTTCTGGGCCTCAGCGGTGTCGCCACCGCGCAAGACGCCCCCAACATCAGCCCGGCCGCACCCTGGCAGGCCTGCCTCGATGGCGCGACGCCCTCCACCCAGAACGTCCCCGGCGTCGACATCAGCAACCTCGACACCATCCCGGCCGACCTCGACATCCTCGACACCAACCCGGCCTTCGATGAGGTCGTCCTCGACTTCGACGACGATCTCTCCAACGAAGAGATCCTCGCCTTCACCCGGGCAAAGGGCCTGAGCGCCGAGCTCAACAGCCCCTTCTCCGACGATGAAAATGTCTTCGTCGCCCGTGTCGAAGAAGGCGCCGCTCCCTACGTCAAAGACTGCCTCGCGCAGTCGGCGCCCTCCGGCTGGCTGGAGAGCGTCGAAGAAAACATCGAATACCGCGCCTACTTCGTCCCCGACGACCCCCTCTACCAGTTTCAGTGGAACTTTGAGCAGGTCGGCGCCGAAGAAGCCTGGAAAGTCTCTACCGGCCGCGACGTTGTGGTCGCCGTCATCGACACCGGTGTCACCGTCGCCGACGACGCCAACCGCGGCATCAAGGTTGGCAAAGATCTTCAGGGCATCGCCACCGTCCCCGGCTACGACTTCGTCGACAAGACCGACTTCGTCTACGACGGGCACGGCCACGGCACCCACGTCGCCGGCACCATCGCCCAGGCCACCAACAACGGCTACGGCGTCGCCGGTCTGGCGTTTGAATCCAAGATCATGCCCCTGCGCGTGCTCAACAGCCGCGGCTTTGGCTCGGTGGCCGACATCGCCGACGCGGTGCGTTTTGCCGCCGATAACGGCGCGCAGGTCATCAACATGAGCCTGGGCGGCCCGCTGCCCAGCCTGGTGCTCAAGCGCGCCGTCGACTACGCCCACAAAAAAGGCGTGACCGTCGTGGCCGCCGCAGGCAATGGCGGAAAGCGCTCGCCGAGCTACCCGGCGGCCTATAACCACGCCTTCGCCGTGGCCGCCACCCAGTTCGACCAGCGCACCACCTTCTACTCCCAGTGGGGATCCTACGTCGACATCGCCGCCCCCGGCGGCAACACCCGCATCGACCAGAACGGCGACGGACGCCCCGACGGCATCATGCAGGAGACCCACCCCGCCGGGCAGACCTCCAAGCATGAGTTCGCCCTCTACATGGGCACCTCCATGGCCAGCCCCCACGTCGCTGCGGCCGCCGCGCTCGTGATCGCCAACGGCATCACCCACCCCGATAAAGTCCAAAAAGTCCTGCAGAAAGCTGCCGATACCTCCATGCGCGAGAAGTACGACAGCGAAGAAGAGTACCGTGAGCGCTACGGCGCCGGACTGCTTCAGGCCGATAAAGCCGTCAAGCAGTCCGCCACCGACCAGGGCACCACCCGCTACGGCGGCGCCCTGCTCCTGGTGCTTCTCACCGCCTTCGGCCTGCGCCGCCGCGACATGATGGGACGCCTCCCCGATCACCTGCCGCTGGTCGCCACCAGCGCTGCGGTCGTCGCCGGTGGCCTCTTCTTCATCCCGCTGCTCGTCCCGGCCGGTGGTGCCCTGGGCTTTGTCGCCAACGTCATCGGCCGCCCCCTGGCCGAGGCCAACGTGCTCGTCTCCGGCCTGGGTGCCCACCAGAACCCGCTGCTCGCCAGCTTCCTCATCCCGCTGGTGGCCTACGCCTTCCTCGGCGGTCATCGCGTCGGTCGCGCCCTCGCCGGCGGTATCGCCCTGGGGATGGCCGGCTTCAGCCTCACCGAAGCCTTCCAGCTTACCTCCGACGTCAGCTGGATCCCGGGCATGAACATCCTCGACCGCGTCTGGCTCGCCGTGAACGGCCTGCTCAGCCTGGCCATCGGCTTCTTCGGCCTCAAGCGCGATTGAGCCCTGACGCAGCATCGCTAGCATAAAAAACGCCCCGCCGGCTGATGCCGGCGGGGCGTTTCTTTTGACCCGTGCCTGAGCGCGCGCTGCGCACGCAGCGATCACGCGATACGCTTAGATCGAAAACTCCGGAAGCCCCTCCGAGATCGACTGCGCCCGCAGCCAGGCCCGCAACTTCACAAAATGACCGTGCGAGATGTTCGTAAAGCGCACGCCCACCTGACCATCGGCGTCATAAACCTTCGTGCCCGCCACCCAGATCGGCTCCTCCTCCCCCGGCAGTGCAAACTGCAGCTGCACCGACTCGCCATCACTGCGATACGCCTCGGCAACCCGCTCCAGCCGAATGCCCCCCAGCGACACATCGGTTGCCCGACAAATGTTGGTGTGTCCGGACTCGATCTTGTTGAGGATCATGTCGCAGTCCACGCGCTGCTGTTTGCGTTGCTCCGTCACATCGACCTCCATGTCGTTATCGGGCCCACCGGCCCCTTAATACCTTGCCACCATGGCTTCACGCCGCAGCCTCAACCCCGGGCCCGGCGTACCTCCCAGAGCTACCACGCATCGGCCGGTGCTCAAGAAATTGCCCCCTCCCCGACCGCACCTCGTCCTCAAACACCCCTCCTCGCGAATCATCTCGCGCCGTGGTGATTGCATCGCCCTCCCCCCCGTTGATACCCTGCAACGCGTACGGCATCGCCGGCCCTCGGCCGGTTTCCCCCTTCACCCCCGTGATGAGACCATCATGACCGAAAAGATTGCCGAAACCATCCAGGAGAGCCCCCTCTTCAAGCATCTGAATGATGCCGACGTTAAGGCACTCATCAGCGCCAGTGATCTCAAGATCTTCCAGCCTGGCGAGCGCATCATCGAAGAGGATCAAAACGTCGATAGCCTCTACATCGTCCTCACCGGCCGCATCCGCGTCTGGACCAACGGTCCCGCCGGCGAGGTCGAGCTCAAGACGATGGGCCCCGGCGCCTACTTCGGCGAGGTCTCTCTGATGAGCGGCAACACCGCCACGGCCACCGTCGAGGTGAAAACCGGTCCGGCCCAGGTGGTCGCCATCGGCAAACAGGCGCTGCTCGCGGTGGTCGAGCGCGACGAGAAGATCCGCAAGATGCTCCAGGGCGTCACCCTGGCGCGCGCCAAAGACACCATCGGCAAGGTCTTCAAATAAGCCCGCGCTCGCCAGCGGGGCCCTCCTGATTATCTTCTTGAGAATGCCAGGCGCGCGGGCGTGGTTCTAAAACGTGTGCTCCGGCGCTCGCCAGACTCGCCCCGTACAGCCTGCGAGGTCACGATGTTTAAACCTCCCTTCGCGCTCTTCACATTGCTGATTCTTGCGCTCAGCCTCCTTGCAACAAGCGCCTCGGCGGCCACGCTGCCGCGCATGGACCTCGAGGAGCTCGTGGTGCGCTCCGACGCAGTGGTCGTCGCCGAGGTCGATGAGATCACCACCGATCTCGATGCGCGGGGCCGCGTCGTCTCCACCATCACCCTTAAGGTCAGCGAGACCCTCAAAGGCCCCGCCGCACGCACCATCACCATCCGCCAGCTGGGCGGGGTTCACGGCGACATCGGCACCCGCGTCCCGGGCATGCCCGTCTTTCAGGTCGCCGATCAAGGTGTGCTATTCTTAAGCGGCGACGTCGTCCAACGCCCCGCCTCGGTCACCGGGCTTGCGCAGGGCTTCTTCCGCATCGCGCTGGGCCCCGACAACGCCACCGAGTTCGCCGTCCCCCAGGTTAACAACCTCAACCTCGTCGTCCGCGAGCGCGTGCAACCCTCCGCGCAAACCTCCGGGTTGCGAAGCGTCGCCCCGGCCGAGCTGCACACGCAGGCCCACGAGCTCACTCGTTTTAAGGCGCGCATCCGCGCCATCGCCGACGATGTCCAGCCCCGGGAGACGCGCTGATGATCATGCCTTATTCGCGTCACATCGCCCTGCTGGGCCTGCTCGCCATCGCCCTGCCCGCCTGCACCCACGAAGAGGCCTGGGAAGAGGAGCCCCTCGTCGAAGAAGAGGTCCCGCTCAGCAACAACTTCCGCCGCACCATGACCTGCGAGCCGGATCTGGGGCTTCCCTGCAATGGCTACCCGCAAATCCCCGTCGTATGGCCCTCCCTCACCGTTCCCTACCACATTAACGAGGTGGGCTCGCCGAACCTGCACCCTGACCAAAACACGATCCCGGCAGAGCTCGAACAGGATATTGTCAGCGCTTTCGATGCGTGGAACGCGCCCGACTGCTCCGAGTTTACTCTGGAATACCAGGGCACGACGGTGTTCCAGGCCGGCTTTGACGACACGCCACCGGTCGACAATCTCAACGTCTTCGTCTTTCAGGATGAGTCCTGGCCGACAAGAAACGGGCAGGCCATCGCACTCACCACGGTGACCTACCGGATGACCGACGGTCAGATCCTCGATGCCGACATAGAGATGAACGGCGCCGACTACGTCTTCACCAACAGCGAGAACGGCGAAGCCGGCACCATGGATCTCCGCAACACCCTCACCCACGAAGTCGGCCACTTCCTGGGGCTGGATCACGCCCCCAACCCCGACACCACCATGTACGCCACCGCCCGCGAGGGCGAGATCGAAAAACGCGATCTGCACCCCGGCGACATTGAGGGGTTGTGCACAATTTACCCCCTGGGTACCCCCGACGTGACCCCGCCCTCACAACCTGAACAGCAGGGCGGCATCTGCTCGCTGGTCGCTCCTGACCAGCCCGACCACAGCGCCCTTTTCGCCGGCGCGCTCTTTGCCCTGGGCTTGATCTGGCGCCGCCGCCGGGCCCGCAGATGAACTCGCGCCCCCTGCTCGATGAAGAGCGCCCCCTGGTCATCGAGGCGCTCATCAACGCCGGCGTGGGGCCGGCCCCGATGGTCGAGCGCGCCGCCAACATCGCGCGCCTCATCGCCTACCCCGACGATCGCCCCGCCCTCTACGGCCCCCGCGACCTGGTCGCCCATGCCGCGCTGCGCCGCAACGCCGCCGGCATCGCCCTGCGCGATCGCATCTACATCCGCCAGCGCATCTTCTCCGACGATCTTCGCCTTCCCCTCTACCTTGTCACCCACGAGATGGCCCACGTCGTGCAATACCTGCGCGACGGCTCCGCCGCCTTTCTGGCCCGCTACCTCAGCGAATACGCCGGCGGCCTGCTCGCCGGCCTGGGCGACCGCCAGGCCTACCTCAACATCTCCTATGAGGTTGAAGCCCGCCGCGCCGAGACCTTCCTCCCGCCCCACCTTCACCGCACGATCCCGCCCCGCAACGCGTAAAAGCGCCCCGCAACGCGTAAGAGCGCCCCGCTCAGCCCCTGAGCGCGTCGGCCACCGCCAGAAACGCCTCAAATCCCACCCGCTCCGGCCGCACCTTCGGCGAGAGCCCGGCCGACTCGATCGCCGCCACGACCTGATCTTTGGGGAGTTTTAGAGCCTTAAGCCCGTTGGGCAGGGTCTTGCGACGCGCCTGAAACGCCGACTTCACCACGCGCTCAAAAAACGCACGTCGCTCCTCATCCTCAATGCGCGTCTTCGGCAACATCTTAAAGTTCACCACTGCGCTATGCACCTTCGGCGGCGGCACAAAGGCCCCCGGCGGAAGGCTCATCACGATCTCGGCATCGGCATAAAGCTCCACCATCAGACTCAGCGCGCCGTAGTCGTCATCACCCGCCTTTGCGACCATGCGCCGCGCCACCTCCCGCTGGTACATCAGGGTCATGGAGCCGATCGTCTCGCGCAGCTCAAAGAGCCGAAACGTCACCTCGGTGCCCACGTTGTAGGGGAGGTTCGCCACCGCCTTCCAGGGCCCGGGGCGACTGCCCACGATCGCCGCCATATCGGTCTTCAGCGCATCGCCCGGGTGCAGCGTAAAGCCCCACTCCTGCGGCAGCGCCTCCTGCAGAAACTCCACCGCGTCGCGGTCGATCTCGATCGAGTCCACCGTCGCCCCCGCCTGCAACATCGTCAGGGTGAGCGTGCCGCAGCCGGGCCCGATCTCGATCACCGCGTCGCCGGGCTTGAGCCCCGCACAACGCACGATCTCCTGAAGAATGCTCGGGTCCACCAGAAAATGCTGCCCGAACTGCTTCTTGGTGCGCTGCCCAAACGAACGTAAGAGATCGCCCGGCGTCAGCGCTTGCGAAGGATGCTTCTGCGATGTATCAGCCACAACCACCTGCTTTTCTTGAACTTTCCAACCGAAAACGACACACCATTGAGGCGTGCAAGACACGCTGCTGACGACGGACGCAGCTGCAACCGCCCACCTCATGACGCGCCCCCTTATAGGCGGCCTTCACGCTCGCAGGCAATCGCACCCGCCTCTATTCTGAGCTCATCACCCGCCACGCAGACATCTTCATCGCAGTCGAACCATGAACCTCACACGCCCCCATCTGAGCGCCTTTTTCATGGCGCTTCTCGTCGTCTTCAGCTCACCTGCGCTCACCCTCGCGCAAGAGCCCGCGCCCGACCGGGCGCCAACCACTCAAGCCTTAGCGCGACCCACAGGCTACGTGCCGGAGTCGGTCCCCCTCACCCAGACCTACTCCCCGGTGGCGCTGGGCACCATCGGTGTGCTCTTTCCCACCTCGGCGGTCATCACCGTCTTCGGCGGCAAGCTTTTTGCCGCCCCGGTCCCGGCGATGGGCGCCCCCACCCCGGGAAGCCTCGACTACCGGGTCGCCTCGAACTTCCACGGCGATCTGGAGAGCGGCGCGCCCTTCCTGGGCGGAATCCCCGACTACGGGGGTTACGCCCTCAGCGCGCTCCCGGTGCTCTACTACGGGCTGGGCGCCACCTGGACGGGCCTCACCGGCCAAAACCTCTACCCCTGGCAGGGCCCCTCCCACCTGCACTCCACGATGGCCTATCTGGAGAGTTTTACCTGGACGGCGCTTTTGACCAACGCTGCCAAGTTCTTCGTCGGCCGCGCGCGCCCCTATGTGGCCCTGGAGCGGCGCGCCTACGGCTGGCACGGCGGTGAAGACTACCTCTCGTTCTTCTCGGGCCACGCCTCATTGAGCTTCGCGGCGGCGACCTTTCTGGCCCGCGACATCAGCGACGGGCTCTACCACCGCGTGCTGGCCGACGCCGAACCGACCGAGCGTTTTTTGCTCGGTCGCGCGCTGCCCTACACCCTGCTCTACGGCGCGGCGACCACCGTGGCGGTGAGCCGCCTCTACGACCAGAAACACTTCCTCTCCGACGTGGTCGTCGGCGCGGCGGTGGGCACGCTGATCTCCGCCCTGGTCTACAACACCCGCTTTGACGGCCGCGGTATCCCCCGCACTCGCCGGGGTCTTGCGCTCGATGTGGCCCCGAGCCCCTCGCCAGAGCCCGCCGAAGAACAGGCTCAATCAGCCGTCGATGATCGCGCGGGCGTTGCCGCCGACCAGCGCCTCGACCTCGCCATCCCCTGAACCCAGCGCGCCGAGCGCCTCCACCGTCTTCGGGATCGCCAGCAGATCGGCCCCGCCCACCCGCAACGCCGAGCTCAGCGCGATGCGCTCATAGGAGCCCAGCGTCTCAATCGCGTCGCGCACCACCCGGGCTGCGCGGCGCGGATCCAGGGTGGAGGCCCCCACCGCCACGCCCGCCCCGAAGCCGCTCTGCACCACGTTGACCAGCGTCTTCTCGTCGACGTGCATCACCAGCACCCGCGCCGGGTCGACCCGAAGTTTCTCCAGACGCTGCATCATCTTATAGGTCAACGTCACCCGAAGATCGCGCGGCGGCGTCACGATGATGGCCTCGATCTCCGCCTCCCGCGCGATCTTCACCTGACGATCGAAAAGCTCCCACTGCGACGCCACATCTTCCCACACCCCCACCTCCCCGAGCGCCACCACCGTGGGCAACGCCAGAAGTTCGGGAAGTCGCCGCCACACTTCATAATGCGCCCGCCGCGGCCGCATCCCCGGCAACACCCCCAGCGCCGCGCCAGCTTCAAGCCCGCAGCGCTCCAGCCGGCGGACCTCCGCGCTGCCATGCGCCTCCATCGCCGCGATCAGCTCCTCGGCCCGCTCCGGCACTCGCCCCATCGACAGACAGCTCACCACGCGTTCGGTGCCGAAGTAGGCCAGGTTCTTAAGATCGGCGTCGCTCTGGGTGCGACTTCGGATATGCGGATCGAAGATCTTCAAAAGAGCGCTCGTCAATGTTAGCGAGGATGATGTGAAGCCCTTACGGCGCCGCGCCCCCGACGCGCATCGCGCCCTGACCCGGGAGTCTACCTATGTCCCCCCAGATCTGGCGAGGCCTGCGTGATGCAGCGCTTCTTGCAATCCTGATCACCGCCTCGGCCTGCGCCCACAAGCCCGGCCCCGGTGAGCTCTATATGACCGATGCCCGCACCGCGCTTGAAGCCAACCGCCCCGACGAAGCCCGGGCGCTGGCGGAGTTGGCCCTCGATGAGGCAGACACCTCCGAGCGCGACGCCCTCACCCTGCTCGCCAGCACCCACCGCGCCCTGGCCGAGCAGGCCCTGGCCGACGAGCGCCCCGAAGACGCCATCGCCCAGCTCCGAGAGGCCGCCGCCGTGGAGCCTGCCACCGCACAGCGTCGCGCCGACCTTGAGCAGGCCCTGACCATCGCCCGCAACATCACCCTACCGGCCGATCGCCTGCAACCGCTGCTCTCCGAGGCGCTTGTGCTCCTCCCCGACGATCCGCAGCTTCACCGCGACGCCGCCCGCGCCTTTGAGGAGCTCGGCCGCCCCGAAGATGCCATCGCCCACTACCTCTGGCTCTGGACCGCCTCGCCAGGCGACCGCCAGGCCGGCCTGCGACTCGGCGTCCTGCTCCTCTCCGAAGGCCGCCACCGCGAAGCCCTCCCCTACTTGAGCACCCTCTACGAGGCCCACCCCGACGACCTCCAGGTCGGCCTCAACCTCACCGACGCCCTGGAGCACCTCCAGCGCCCCTCACAGGCCACCGAGGTCTTCGAGGAGCTCCTGGAGCGCATCGGCGAGCAGCCCGGCCTTCTTTTTCGCTACGCGGCCTTCCTGGAGCGCCAGGGACGCCCCGACGCCTCGCGGCGCATGCAGGAGCGCGCCCGCGACGCCATGCCCGCCCTGGAACAGCGCGACGACATGCGCCCCCTGCGCTGAATCAAAAAACCTCAGGCCCGCGCCGCCGTCGCCGCGCTCAGCTCGTCGATCACCTCTTTGGCCGACTGATAACGCCGGTCGGGCTCCTTCTCCAGCAACTTCAAGATCATCGCGTCCGTCGCCTCGCTCAGCCCCGGGTTGATCGAGCGCGGCGAGGGCGGGCGCGTGTGCAGGTGATGGTAGCTGAGGTCGCCCTTAAAGAAGGGCACTGTGCCGGTCGCACACTCAAAGATCGTGCAACCCAGGCTATAAAGATCACTTCTAAAGTCGATGTCTTTGCCGATGATCTGCTCCGGCGACATGTAGAAAGGCGTGCCCACCTGCTGGGTGTGGTTGTTCTGATACTCCTTCAAAAACTTCGCCAGACCAAAGTCCATCACCTTCAGCGCCCGGTCGCGGGTCGTCATCACATTGCCGCTCTTAATATCGCGGTGAATGATCCCCTTTCCGTGCGCATAATGCAGCGCGCGGCTGCACCCGAGCAGAATGTGGCGCACCTTATCGTCGGAGAGCGCCCCGGTGCGGCGCACGAGCTCCTTGAGCGTGGTCCCCTCCACAAACTCCATCGCCATATAATACTCGCCATCCTGCTCACCGGCGTCGTAGATCGTCACAATGTTGGGGTGGGAGAGTGCCGCAGCGGCCCGCGCCTCGCGCAGAAAGTACTTCACCGCGGTCTCATTATCGCGCAGGTTCTCGCCGAGAATCTTAAACGCCACCACGCGCCCCAGCACCGTGTCGCGCGCCTTATAAACAATCCCCATCCCGCCGCGGGCGATCTCTTCAAGGATCTCATAGCGCCGCGTCTCTTCGCCCTCGGCTCCGCCCCCGCCAAAGAGCCCGCTGGTGGTGCGCCCGGTCAGCGTACCGCGTCGCATCCGCTTGCGAATCGCGCCCACCCGCATCGTCGTATCTTCGAAGTTGGGCTCGATCTCCAGCACCTTGCTGTAGCACTCCAGCGCGCCGGCCAGATCGGGCTCCTCCTCCAGCGCGCGCCCCATCTTGTAGAGCAAGGGCAGCGTGGCCGGCCCGGCCTCGCGATTGCCCAGCGCGGCGCGGTACTTGCCATAGGCCTTCTCGGCGCGCCCCTGGGCGCGCAGCACATCGCCCTGAAGCTCCAGGCTGCGGCTGTACATCGCGTCGCGTGAGTCGATCTTCGAGAGCGCGTCGAGGGCCTCCTCATACATGCGATGTTCAAAGCGCAGGCGCCCCACCCGGAAGTAGTCGCCCTGCTGATCTAGCACGCGGAGCTGCCCCTCCACATCCCCGGCTTCCTGATAATACTCGGCGGCCCGCGCCAGCTGTCCGGCCTGCTCGGCGCAACGCGCCGCATGCGCAAAACGCGGGATCTCCAGGTAAAGTTTGAGCGCCTCCTCAAAGTCGCCGATCTTCTCGTAGAGCTCGGCGGCCTGCTCCATCTTGCCGACCTCGGCAAAAAGCTCGGCGGCCTGCCCGTACTCCCCGGCATCCCGAAGATGCGCCGCGGCCTCCCCACGCTCGCCATCGGCCAGGGCCACCTGCGCTCGCATACGCGCGGCCCTCTTGGCCTCACCGGCCTCCTCCAGAAACTTCGCAGCGAGCTCCGGCTGACGCGCCTCGATCAACAGCTCCGCCGCCCGCGTGAAGTCGCCCGAGATGCGCAGCGTCTCAGCGGCCTCCGCCGCAAAGCCCGCCGCCAGAAAAATCTCACTGGCGCGTTGATGCTCGCCTGCCTCCCGAAACAACTCGCCAGCCCGGCGCGCCTGCTCCCGAAGCTCATCGGGAAGCGCTCCCGCATCAATGCCCTGCTCGGCGCGGTGCCGCTCCACATGGCGCGCATAATACTCAGCCGCATCCCCCGGGCGCTGCGCCGCATCAAAGGCCCGCGCCGCCTCCAGCCAGCGCCCCGCACGCACGTAGTTTTCGGCGGCCCGACGCATATCTTCGGCCCGCTCATAATGCTGCGCGGCTCGCTCCCAGGCCCCCGCCTGAAAGTACTCCGCGGCCGCCGCCCGCTCATCGCCCATCTGCTCATACACACGGCCGGCCTGCTCATGGTCGCCGGCACGCTTAAAACAATAGATCGCCTGAAGTCGGCTCCCGGCCTGCTCAAAGGTGCGCGCCGCTTTCAAAAACACGCCCCCTTTAAAGTACGCCTCCGCCGCCTCATCGAGCGCCTCGGCCCGGGTCAGAAGATCGCCGGCGACCTCAAACTCACCCGATGCGATCGCCTTATCGACCCGCTCCCGCGTCTCACGCGGCAGCATCTGCACCGGCGTGCTGCTGCTCGCGCTCATCGCCACACGCACCCAGCGAATCCCCGCAAACACCACGCCGACCAGCACGCCCACGACCACCAGGCCCCCCACCAGCGCGATCCAGGACGAGAGGCTGGTGCCGTAGCCCACACCCTCGGCAAGGTCCACGTAATCCGCGACCTGCGCCACCAACCACACGCCTGTTCCGATCATGGGAAAACCCTCAGAATCGACCGCGCAGCCCGACAAATCCGCCATCGGGGCCCACACCGCCCTCAAAGCTCAAGCCTTCTTCCGGCGCATCTTCGCCCTGGCTGGCGTTGTAAATGAGCATGCCCACGCCCGCCGCCGTCAACACGCCGCCGGCGATGTACGCCGCCCGCGCCGTCTGGAAGTAGCCGGTGGCGTCGCTCTTCAGCCCCTCAAGCTCGGCTCGGCTCGCGCCGGCGGCCTGCTTATCGTAGGAGTTCACGCTCTCCGTCGCACCGTTCTGCAGGAGCGTAAACACCCCGCCGGTGGCCAGCGCCGCCACCCCCAGACCGGTCGTTGTCCAGCCCCACGTCTTCAGGCTTCCGCCCTCGCCATCCACACCGCTCACGTCTTCCTGAGCCACAAGCGCGGGCGGCGCCTCCACGAGCACCGGCGACCAGGTATAACTTCCTTCGGCCTCGGCACTCTCCTGCCAGATGGCCTCTTCATAACCTTCGGCGCGCAGCACCACGGTGACCTCACCGGGGCCCACGTCCACCTGGGCCGGCGTCACCCCGAGCTCCTGCTCGCCACCTTCCGCATCCACCGCCACGATCGTCGCACCGGCAGGCTCACTGCTCACATCGAGGATCGCCGGAACCTTCTCGCGAAGCATCGGCACCACTTCGGCGATGCGCCCGATAAACTCAATATCCTGCCCCTCGTCGAGGTAGGTGGTGTAATGATCAATCGCCTCGCGGTACATCCCCAGGTTCTCGGCCGCCTGCCCCATCCGATAGAGGATCGTCGGCTCCGGAAGCTCCTGGTACGCCTCGCTGTAGAGGTCGTAGGCGGTCTGGTAATCCTCCGACTCAAACGCGTCGTTGGCCGCGCGGATCGTCTCCAGCATCGACATCCCCTGCGCCATCGCCGGTGAACTCAGCGCCAGCGCGCCCACCACAAGACAAAGCCCCACCAGCGTTCGCCAGAACGCACCCGGCGCGTCATTACGAAAAACCACCATCACCTGCCTCCTCAAAGATGCCGACGCGCCGAGTTTTTGCGCGTCGATGCGTGAGCCCGGCCTGCCGGTCTTCACGTGGAATGCTCAAAGTATCCTGGACTTCGTCTCACGCGTGTTATCGTAACGCCGGGCCACCGGCGCGCGCAACCTCCGCCTTGGCCCATCGCTCTCCCTCATCCCCGCGCACCGCCTCCTCCCGGCCTTGCGCCTCCAATGGAATCTGGGAAGATGGCCCGCCTGTGCATATCGCGCCTGGCGCTGGATAATGATGAAACGCTGGATGATCAGAATTGGAAAAGCACTCGGGTTGATCCTCGCGATCATCCTGGGCCTGGTCGTGCTCGCGTTGCTCATCGTCCAGATCGGCGCGGTGCGCGACCCGCTCGTCCAGCGCATCCTCGCCAGCGTCAACACCTCACTCGAAGGCCGCGTGGAGGTCGGCGAGGTCAACGGGCCGCTCCTTGGCAGCGCGTCGGTGCGGGATATTGCGATCTTCGATGGGCGCGACAACCTCGCGGCGTTCATCCCCGAAGCCACCCTCTCCTACTCGCTCGGCTCGCTCATCCGCGGCCAGCTCGTCATCGACGAAGTCGCCGCACAGCGCCCCGGAGTGGTGGTCCGCACCTACCCCGACGGCGCCCTCAACTGGACCACACTCACCCAGCCCTCCGAAGAGCCGAGCAAACCACTGGGTTTTCCGATCTTCGTAGAGCGCGTTGCCCTCAACGACGCCATGCTGGCCTATGTGAACCAGGCTACCGAGTCTCCGGACTCCCCGGACCTCGTCCAACATCGCGACGCTCTGCTCAATGCTCTTTCGCAGGCCGCCCAAACCCCGGCCGAGCTCCCCAACCTCTGGCGCTCCGCCTGGACCGCCTCCGCCCCCTCCACCGACGGCGCTCCGGCTGCACCTCTGAGCGCCTCCCTCACCGACCTCAACGCAGAGGCCTCCGCAAGCCTCTACCAGCGCGACATCCTCGTCGACCTCACCCGCTTTGACGTCAACGCCGAGCTCGACTGGCTCGCCGGCACCCACCCCATCTCTCTCGGCACGAGCGAAGTCCGCATCAGCGAAACCCTCACCCACGCCGAGCTTGGCGCGCTCAAGGTCGGCGACCTCCTCTCGCTCAGCGCACTTCGCGCCACCCTCATCCTCCCCGAAGCTCCCGCCGAAGCGAGCACCGAAAGCGATGACGAGGCGATCGCTGCGCCCCCCTTCCGGGAGGTCTTCGCCCACCTCGACACGCTCACCCTCCCGGCGACCACCCTGGAGCGCTTCAGCGGCCAGGAACTCGGCCTCCCCGGCGAACTTCGTTTAAGCGCCCGCGTCAGCGGCACAGACCAGATCGAAGCCCTGGCCAATCTTCACCTCCCCGACACCGAAGAGCCCATTCTGCTCAGCGCCCAGCTCGCCGACTTCACCTCCGAGACACCCCGCTACCTGGCCACGTTGAGCACCCCGCGCCTCGACACCGCCACACTGGCGCCGGCCCTCGACCTTCCGCCGGCCAGCACTCGCCTTCGCGCCCAGGTCATGGGCATGGGCTTTGACCCGAAGACGCTGCACACCGGCCTGCGCCTGCGCCTCGATGAGACCCGCTACGACACCTACGAGGCCTCCCTGGCGTATGTGGCCGGCGACCTCTCCGAGGGTGACATCCGCGCCCACCGCCTGGCCGCGCTCTCGCCATACCTCAACCTCTTTGCCTCGGCCCACCTCGACCCCGAAGGCCGCGCCCGCGCCGTGGTGCGCACCACCGCCGATCCCGATCAGGCCCGGCGCACCGCCGAACTTACCGGGACACCGCCGGTCACCGCCGACCTGGCCATCGACCTCGACGCGGCCTTTGATCCCGAACAAAACGATCCTCTGCAGGCCGCCCAGACCGTCGACCTCGACGCCAACTGGCGCTTTGAGGGTTTTGACGCCTTCGACATCGTCATTAACAACAGCCGCGGCACCCTCACCGCCGACGTCGAGCGCGTGGGCGCCTCCGCCGAGCGTTTCCGCGGCCGCTACACCCTCGACGCCCGCGCCGCCGGCGTGCGTTTCGACGGGTTTAGCCTGGGCACCTTCCGCGCCCGCGACCAGGGTCGCATCGAGCTGCAGCTCCCCCTCGACGACCCGCTCGCCAGCCTCACTGACCTGAACAACGACCTGCGGCTCGACCTGACAAACCTTCGCGCTCAGGGCAATCACCTGGAGCGAGCATCGCTTCGCGCCACCAGCGAAAAACGCCCCGACGCCCCCCGCTCCCTACAATCGCGCCTGCGCCTGAAAGCCTCCGGCATCCACACCCCCGACGCCTCCGTCGACCACGTCGAGAGCGATCTGCGCGCCACCGCCCGCCTGGGAAGCGGCACCGACCCCTTCGAGTCTCTGCGCGCCTTCACCTTAAGCGGCGACCTCAGCACCGAGAGCCTGCGCGCGCCGGCCTCCGATGCCACCATCGCCTCGGCCACCCTCGGAGTGGACTTACGCGGCCAGCTCAACGCGCCCCTGGGCGATCTCCGCTTGCAGCTCGACGAAGTCACGCTGGGCACCGAAACCTTTGAGCGCGCCGACCTGCGAGTGGCCATGGCTTCCGGCGATACCGCCCGCGTCGAAGCCGAGATCTGGCGTGACGCCACGCGCCGCTACGACCTCGGCGCCACCGTGAAACATCAAGAGCAGTACACCGATCTCACCCTCACCGAGCTCCACCTGGCCAGCGACCAGACCCGCTGGGAGACCACCGAAGAATCCCGCATCCACTTCGACGGCCGCCGCCTCACCCTCGACGACCTTGAGCTCAACCGCCAGGACAGCAACCAGTCCATCCGCGCCCATGGCACGTTCACCCCCGGGCGCTCCCAGGATCTCGAACTCGCCATCCGCAACCTCGCCCCCGGCCAGCTCTCCAGCGACTTCCACCTCGATCAGCTCCCCGATATCGGCGGCCAGATCGACCTCGCCATGACCCTGGGCGGCACCGCCTCAAACCCCACCCTCGACGTAAAGACGGACGCCTCCGCCATCACCTATGAGGGCGAAGGCCCCTTCAACCTCTCCCTGAGCGCCGACTACGCCGATGGCGAGGCCCGCATCCCCGAAGTCACGCTGAGCGCCTATGAGCAAGACATCCTCGAGATGAGCGCAACGCTCCCGCTGCGCTTCGACCTTGAGGGCAACACCAGCATCGACTGGGACGAAGACTTCCGCATCAACCTCGACCTGGCCGAGATCACCCTGCGCGACTTCCACCAGCCCCTGCCCATCCTCAACGACTACGGCATTGAGGGCGACGTCAACGGCCGCATCCGCTGGTCGGGCTCCCTGGAAAACCCCAACCTGGAAGTCGACCTCAACGCCCAGGGGCTACAGTTCACTGGCGAGGTCAACGGCGACTTCATCTCCCTTCGCAGCATCGATCTTGCCACCCAGACCACCTACAGCCCGCCACGCGGGCGGCGCGGCGGCCTGGACTCCCGCATCAACCTCGACTGGCGCAGCGAGCGCATCGCCCGCATTCACGCCAGCGCCGCGCTGCCGCTGGCCCAGTGGTTGCGCTCGGCCACCGGCTACTCCGATGAAGAGATCCTCTGGCGCGATGCCTTCCTCACCCTGCCGGTACGCCTGCTCGTCGACATCCCCGACATCAACCTGGAGAGCATCCCCATTCAACAACTTCGGGAAGCCGACGCCACCGGCGAGGGCTCGATTCTTATCGATCTCGACGGCACGGTTGCCCGCCCTACCGGCCGCATCGACATCGGCCTGCAGAAGTTGGGCTGGACACACTTCCGCGACATGTTCATCGACATCAACGCCCGCCTGGGCGACGGCCGCCTCAACGTCGAACGCCTGCGCTTTGAATGGGACGCCGACGAGATCCTCGTCGCCGACGGGTCGTTGCCCTTGCCCATCGAAGACTTCCTGGCCGGCCGAACCCTTGAGGACATCCCGCTGAACTTCCGCGCCCAGCTGCGCCAGCTCCCCATCTCCAAACTCAGCGCATTCAACTACGAGTTCGCCCGGGTACGCGGCGACATCGCCGCCTACCTCACCCTCGACGGGAGCCTGCGCGCCCCTCGCCTGGAAGCCCGCGCCGGCCTCTTCGACACCCGCCTGGGCGACGGCTCCACAGGCACCATCAGCATGGAGATCCGGGGCGAAGACAACCTGCTCAACCTCGACGCGCGCCTCTGCCGCCAGTACAGCGATCTGGCCACCATGACCGCCGCACTCCCGGTCAACCTCGACGTGATCGCGCTGGCCGGCGGCGCCGACTGGCAGGCGCCCGGAGAGCTGCGCGTCGACGTCAAAAGCGAGCCGATGGAGCTCGATAAGGTCCTCCCTACCCAGCTCCTCTCCGACGTTATCGAAGAACCCGAAGGCACGCTCGAAGCCGACCTCGAAGTCCGCGGCGACTGGCAAAACCCGACCATCGACGGGCAATTCGATCTCGACAAAGCGGCCATCACCATCGTGCCCATCGGCCGGCGCTTTGTGGACATCGATGCCGACATCGCGCTCGATAACGACACCCTCGACATCAACACCTTCGTGCTCAACGACGGCCCCAGCCGCGCTACGCTCACAGGCTCCGTCGGCCACGATCGCTTCATCCCCGACGAGGTCGACCTGCGCCTGGAGTCCAGCGAATTCAACCTGGCCGGCCTCGCTGTCGACTTCCCCGTCTACGTCAGCACCACGACCACCGCCCGCGGCTCCCTGCAGGGCTCCCCGGGCAACATCGACGTCAACGTCGGCGGCCTGGAAGTCGTACTCACCGACAACCAGGAGCAGGGCCTGCACACCACCGAGCTCGACCCGGATATCGTCGTCCTCAACGGCCGCAACCAGAATCAGACCGAAGAACAGACCGACGCCAGCGAGCTCGCCAACCGCGACTTAAGCGATCCCGGCGCGATGAACCTGCGCGTCAACGTCACCGTCGACCGCGACGCCTGGGTGCGCCACCCCATCGGCGACGTCAACATCCAGGCCGACATCGTCGCGCTCCTCGCCGGCACCAACGTCTCATTGACGGGCTCGGCCGAGGCTATCCGCGGCGACCTTGAGTTTCTGGGCCGACGCTTCATCGTCCAGCCCAGCGAAGTCGTCTTCACCGGCGCCACCCCGCCCAACCCCCGCCTGCAACTCGAAGCCACCTATGAGCTCGACCGCGCCATCACCCAGGCCCTGGGCCCGCCTTCCGAGGGCGACCCGCGCATCATCTTCCGCATCACCGGCAGCGCTGATAACCCGCAGCTCCTGCTGCAGAGCGACCCTGCGATGACCGACACCGAGATCCTCTTTGTGCTGATGACCGGCCGCCCCCCCAGCCGCGGCGACGTCGGCCAGGATGAAGGCGTCGCCAACCAGGCCCTGGGCGCCGTCAGCGGCCTCTTCTTCGGCCTGCTCCAAGACCAGCTCGCCGGCACCGTCCCGGTCGATGTACTGCGCCTGGAGCCCGGCGACGGCGGCCTGCAAGGCGGCCGCCTGGAGTTCGGCAAGTACATCACCAACGACATCTTCGTCTCCTACCGCGTGCAGTTCGGCGGCGACGAAGACGACGCCACCAACATCGTGCGCGTCGAGTACCACTTCCTCCCCCGCTGGATGGTCGAGCTCACCTACACCGACCGCAACGAGGGCGGCGCCAACATCTTCTGGGATGTCTATTAGTGTATGAAGCCGCCCCACCGAGCGTTGCCCCACCGACCTCCAGACGATCAAAAAAAACGCCGGCGCCCAAAAGGGCGCCGGCGTTTTTCTTAACCTCTCAGACGTCGAGCAACGTCGCTTAGCTCAGCGCCTGCTCCAGGTCCGCCAGAAGATCCTGCACATCTTCAATGCCCACTGAGAGGCGCACCAGCCCGTCGCTGATCCCGAGCTCTGCGCGAACCTCCACCGGCACCGACGCATGCGTCATGATCGCCGGATGCTCAATTAGGCTCTCCACCCCACCCAGGCTCTCCGCCAGCGCAAAGACCTTGACCCGCTCCAGCATCTTACGCGCCGGCTCAAGCCCGTCTTTAAGAATAAACGTGATCATCCCGCCAAAACCCGACATCTGCTTCTTGGCGATCTCGTGCTGCGGGTGGCTCTCCAACCCCGGGTAGATCACCTTCTCCACCGCCTCATGCTTCTCCAGATACTCGGCGATCACCTGGGCGTTGGCCGCATGCTGACGCATCCGCACCGCAAGCGTTTTGACGCCACGCAGCACAAGCCAGCTATCAAAAGGCCCGGGCACCGCCCCGATGGAGTTCTGCAGGAAGCGCAACTTCTCGGCCGCCTCATCATCGTTGGTGATCACCACGCCGCCCACCACGTCGGAGTGCCCGTTGATGAACTTCGTTGTGGAGTGCACCACCAGATCCGCCCCCAGCAAGAGCGGGTTCTGGAAGTAGGGGCTCATAAAGGTGTTGTCGACCACCACCGGCACGCCCTGCTCATGCGCGATCTCACAGATGGCCTTGATGTCGCAAATCTTGAGCATCGGGTTGGTCGGGCTCTCCAACCACACCAGACGCGTGGCCGGCGTCAGCGCCGCCTTAAACGCCTCAAGGTCGGTCATGTCCACAAAGCTAAAGCCGATGCCCATCGGCCGAAACACTTTGGTGAAGAGCCGGTAGGTGCCCCCGTACACATCATCACCGCTGACCACATGATCGCCGGCCTTGAGCATATGCATGATCGTCGACGTCGCCGCGCACCCCGAGGCAAACGCCACCCCGTGCTTGCCCTTCTCCAGGCTCGCCAGACAATCCTCCAGCGCGTTGCGCGTCGGGTTATGCGTGCGCGTGTACTCAAACCCCTGATGGTGCCCCGGCGAAGACTGCACGTAGGTCGAGGTCTGAAAGATCGGCGTCATGATCGCGCCGTTGGACGGATCGGGCTCCTGGCCTGCGTGAATCGCCCGCGTATCAAAGCCCATCTGCCCGTAGTCGAGTTCCGGCTTATGCATCACTCACTCCTCAAAGTTTCGAATCGTGGAAGAATCATCGGCTTTCCTGCGCGGCCATCATAGGGGTGTGGGCGTTTTTCACAACCGCCAGACGCACACTCCGGCGAATCGGAGCCGACCATCCGATTTGAAAAGGATTGCAACGTCTGCACCTCTTCATTTGACACCCCCTCAAAAGGGTTACTACCCTCCACAACATAATTCGTACTCTCCGTGTGGGGGAGGTGAATTCAGAAGGCTCGCCATTGGTAGCGAGTTCGTGGATAACTGTATCTTTCTGGAGGTAGCATCATGGTTATTTCTCGCACCGAACTGCTGGCACTCGGCGCGTCCATTACCCTTTTCGGGGGGGGGCTTATGGAGAAAGCACATCCCCTGAGCTCGAATCCAGCGACGTGATCGGAAGCGTCGCCCAGGCCTCGGAGAGCCAGTGCCGCACTGTCTCCAACCTCATTCCCCTCGACAACCTCTCCAACTGGCAGGACAACCTCAAGTCCCCGCCCTGGCGCACGGTGAAGGCCGACGGCCAGCCTGATGTCGACTACCGCGTGTACATTGACGTGAAGGCCCTTAACGGGGGCGTCATCCCCACCGCTCCGGGTCAGGGTCACTACACTTCACTGGAGCATTACCTCGACACCCTCTCCGACCTCGTCGGCGTGGATGTCCACAACAACTCCTACTTCCTCACCACCGTGGGCTCCAGCCTCAAGACCGACGCCAACGGCCTCCCGCTGACCTCGTCCACCGGCGTGTTTGTGTACGACGCCCTCTCCGACGAGAAAGGCCAGATTTACATCGACGGCGTCAACGTCACCAAGCAACTCCACCACCCCGAGCGCTTCCACAGCTACGCCATCGACTACGGCAAGCTCAACGCCTCGCAGACCGCCACCGTCAACGCGCTTAACACCAACATCGGCGTGGCGCTCAACCTGCAGCAGTCCTCCCAACTTAACCTGTGGCCCGCTACCGAATGGGTCGACGGGATCGAGCTTGTGCCCCCTTCCGGCAAATGGCGCGCTTACCTCAACATGTTCCACGGTGAGTGGAACGCAAACCATCAAGGCGTTGATCCTTCGGAATGGACCGACGTCTACTGGCCCGGCGAGTCCTACTCCCAGATTAAAGATGTTGTGGATTGCTACGTCCCCAACGCCTACCCTTGCACCTACACCATCGTAAGCCCCGATCCCTTGTTGCTTGAACAAGTGTGTTCGCCAGCAGACAACCTCACCCTCGACATGAAGGTGTTCCGGGATGGCGGCACGTACCCCCGAGTTGGCCGCGAAATTGCCAACCTCGAAGACGTCAGCGCCATCGACGTCGGCTACTATTCAGCTCCCAATTCCAGGCCCCCCAACGGAAACTCACAGGCGTGTGCGATCGGCGAGGCGATGTTTCAATATCTTCCCGATGAAGAATACGACAACGAGCGGGTAAAAACGGAAGACGTCACCTACAATCGCTGTGACGACTAACTACTAACACCATAAAACGACCGCCCCCGGGTTCAGCCCTTTCACCTGGGGGCGGGCTTTCACCTCAGGGACTTCACGATGAAAATTACGACCTGGCAACTCTTAATGGCCATCACCCTGGTCGGATGCTCAAGAGACGTCGAAGACCCTATACATATCCCCGACGACACCGAAGATGTTTATAATGACATCGATACAGAGGACGCAGGCAACGAAGACGCAGCTCACGACGTACAACCAGAAGATGTGAATAAAACTGATACATCAGATGCAGAAATATGCGTTCGCGCCGTTAAAGATCCCACCGTTCCATTCCAAAAACCCGAGCCAAGCGAACCTTGTCGCATCGGCTACGCCTCCCCCCTACCCCAAACGTATTCATGCAATGACGCATGTGTCGAAGGTGTATTTGAGCGCGGCGCGCGCGGAATGCGAGACCACATTCTGTACTCGGCCGGAATGAAAGAGGTCTGGCTTTACGAAGGCGAATATTTGGTCCTCGATGCTTCCCTTACCCAGAGCGACGCACACTGGTGGCTACCTGGCGAGTTTCAAGTCATAGCACTTCATGAGGGCCGCTACCTTCCGATCCGATACATCGAAGTCGATGAGCGACACTTCCCTTCGATGGAAGAAATCGAGTCCTGGCCCGAGAGCGATTACGCGACCGTGCAAACCATCTACCGCGAGCCTTTCGTCACGTTTAACTCCACCTTCGTCATTCCCCCCTGGGCTTTTCCCGAAAAAGGCACCTACAACGTACAACTGCTGATTCTACCCGTTTGGCGCGAATACCCCGATCGACGATTCCTCGCCGAACGAAACAGTTTCATTCACGTACGGAACTCCGAGCAGCATCAAACGATGACGGTCTACTACGGCAGCTACGACTTCAAATCTCACGCCGACATCGAAGATCGCCAGGACGACGCCGTCCTCTGGGAGGACGCCAGCCCCTGGGGCTACGTGCAGGAGCTCAACCTCATGTTCCTGGCCCCACCCACAGATCGCTTTGACTGGCGCCAATACAACTGGGTCTGGGACGAGGACTTTCCCAACGGCGAACTCACGAAAGAGTTCGTCTTCTCCGAGCCATCCGTCACCCTCGACTTTTTCACGGTCAACGGCGGACTTCGTTATACGCACACCATCGGCCAGAACCTCTACTACGTGCTCCGCAACGAAGAGGTCATCGACATGTTTTTGCTCGAACCTCCCGCCATCGAGGGACTCGACGCGGTCTGGGAAGAGGAGCGCGGCGTGAAACTGCCGATCACCTTCGATCTCACAGAAGAGATGGCGTCTTATAAGATCGTTGTGGTTCCCGAGCCCTTCAGCCCTCAGCGCGAGTTCCCCATGAATTCCGGCAACAAGCCGATCACCTCCAACGCTCTCTTAATGCGCTACGAACCACCGGCCGACGCTGAATGACCGCCCCAACCTCCACTCAAAACGTCCTCAAAAACGACGCGCCTATCGCCGGCGCTATACGTGGTGCCGCCACGGTCTCCCCCACGACCTCACCACACCATTGACAACCCCCAATTGCGTCGTTAGGTTTCCGCGTCGCCGATTTACCCGCGACTGAAGCATGAAGTGCGCCCGCCTCTTAACGGTGCGCATCTTCTGGCGGAGTTACAGGCGTCACACACGTTCTACTTTCTCACGGCGAAGGTCGCCTTCTACGAGACGCTGGCCACGGGGGCCGGCGGGCGAACCTCCCCAAAACCAACCGTCGCTCGCTGAGCGATATGTTCAAGGTCGTCAATGACTGTTCAACAAAACGAAAACTTCCCCACCACCGATGACTTCGCGGCGCTGCTCGACACCCACGAAGACTTCACCAGTGCGGTTCGCGAAAACGAAATCACCACCGGCCGCGTGCTTGAAGTCGGTGATGACTACGTGCTCGTCGACATCGGATTTAAGTCCGAAGGCCGCATCGACCTCTCGGAGTTCGTCGACGAGAAGGGTGAAGTCACCGTGCGCGCCGGCGATGACGTCGACGTTCTGCTCGAGAAGCGCGAAGACGAGTCCGGTCAGTGCATCCTCTCCAAGGAGCGCGCCGACCGCATGAAGGTCTGGGAGATCATCAGCGAGAAGGCCGAGGCCGACGAGCTGGTCCGCGGTACGATCACCAACCGCGTCAAGGGCGGCCTCCAGGTCGACATCGGCGTCAAGGCCTTCCTGCCCGGCAGCCAGGTCGAACTGCGTCCGACCCGCAACCTCGACAAGTACATCGGTCAAGAGTTCGCGTTTAAGATCATCAAGTTCAACAAGCAGCGTGGCAACATCGTGCTTAGCCGCCGCGCCCTGCTTGAGAAAGAGCGCGCCGAGCTCAAGAAGAAGACCCTCGAGAAGCTCAAGGCCGGTGCGGTCATCGACGGTATCGTCAAGAACCTCACCGACTACGGCGCCTTCGTCGACCTGGGCGGCATCGACGGCCTGCTCCACATCACCGACATGAGCTGGGGCCGCGTCTCGCACCCCACCGAGCTCTTCAACGTCGGCGACGAGATCCAGGTCAAGGTCCTC
Organism: Lujinxingia vulgaris; assembly: GCF_007997015.1. Classification (NCBI taxonomy): domain Bacteria; class Deltaproteobacteria; order Bradymonadales; family Lujinxingiaceae; genus Lujinxingia; species Lujinxingia vulgaris. Next base: position 768,074 of record NZ_VOSM01000002.1, on the reverse strand, counting down.
AAGTTCAGCGCCGAGAGCGAGCGCGTCAGCCTGGGCTACAAGCAGCTCACCCCCGATCCGTGGGAAGGGGCCGAAGACCGCTACCCGGACGGCGCGCACGTCCTGGGCCGCGTGGTCAGCCTCATCGACTACGGCGCCTTCGTCGAGCTTGAAGAAGGCATCGAAGGTCTGGTGCACATCAGCGAGATGAGCTGGACTCGCCGCATCAAGCACCCCAACCGCGTTGTGAGCGAGGGCGAGATCATTCGCTGCGTCGTGCTCAACCTGGATACGGATGCCAAGAAGGTCAGCCTGGGCATCAAGCAGGTCGAGCCCAACCCCTGGACCCTTCTCGAAGATCGCTACCCGGTCGGTACCCGCATCCTCGGCAAGATCCGCAACATCACCGACTTCGGTATCTTCGTCGGCATCGAAGAGGGCATCGACGGTCTGGTCCACATCAGCGACATCAGCTGGACCCAGAAGATCCGTCACCCCTCGGAAATCTACGAAGCCAACCAGGAAGTCGAAGCTGTCGTTCTCAACATCGACGTCGAGAACGAGCGCTTCAGCCTGGGTATCAAGCAGCTTGAGAGCGATCCGTGGGAGACCCTTCCCCAGCGCTATCCGCCGGGCAAGATCGTCGACGCCACCATCACCAAGCTCACCGACTTCGGTGCGTTTGCGGAAGTGGAAGAAGGCATCGAAGGTCTCATCCACATCTCCGAGCTGGCTGACGAGCGCATCGAAAACCCGAGCGAAGTCGTCAAAGTTGGCGAAGAGCACAAGGTTGAAGTCATCAGCGTCGATCCGAAGGAGCGCAAGATCGCGCTCTCGATCAAGAACTTCGTGCGTCGCTCGGAGTCGGGTCACCTTCGGGAGTACGCCGAAGAGAACGGCGCCACCGCGCAGCTCGGCGACCTGCTCAAGGGCAAGCTCGGCGACCTGACGGGTGACGAAGAGGAGTAAGCTCCTCACCCTGGCGAGCGCCTTTATGCTCGCCAGCGTCGCGCGCCTTAGCGCGTCTGGCTTAGAGTCATCAACGAGGCGGCCCCATTCGGGGCCGCCTCGTTGCGTTTGCGCGCCCCTCGCCGGCACCTGACGCATTGACACCACGCAGCCCCCTCTCTACAACCAGTGGCACCTGACCACTCGGTCCCGCGCACATGACGATTGCGTGCGCGAGAGATGTTTGACGTTGCCCACTGCGCCGATGTCGCTAGCTTGTCCCTGTTGTTTTTGGCCCGCAGTGCAAGGATCTTCCTGACGATGCTGGACCCCCTCCTCGACAAGCGCTTGATCTTCGTCACCGGCAAAGGTGGCGTGGGGAAAAGCACCGTGACCGCCGCCCTGGGCAAGGCCCTGGCCTCCCGCGGAAAACGCACCCTGGTGCTGGAGACCGACACCTTCTCGGCCATGGAAGACCTCTATGGCTACGAAGGCACGGGCCTTGAGCCCGTAAAACTCTCCGAGACGCTCTACGCCTCGAACCTGATGGCCGAAGACTGCTTCGTGGCCACGCTGACCCGCTTTGTGCCTGGCGAACGTGTGGCGCGAGCGGTGATCAACAACCGGGTGGCCCGCGTCTTTTTTAAAGCCGCGCCTTCCGTCAACGAGGTCACGATCCTCGACCAGATCCGCGTCTTTTATGAGGCCGAAGATCAGGGGCGGCCACGCTACGACCATATCATCGTCGATCTGCCGGCCAGCGGCCATGCTGTGACCTTTCTCAATGTTCCCGCGACCATGAACGGCATGATGCGCGGCATTGGTCCCATCGCGAAGATGACCGCGCAGGTGGCCGAGATCATCAACGATCCGAAGCAGACCGCCATCGCTGCGGTCTGCCTCCCCGAAGAGATGCCGGTTAACGAGACCATCGAGCTCGCGGGCAACCTTAAAAGTGTGCTCGGTCGCCCCCTCACACTGGCCATCGCCAATATGGTGCACCGCGCCCCCCTGCACGACGATGACCGCCCCCTGTTCGACGCCCTGCTCAACCGCGTGCGCGCGAGCACGCCGGGCACCAGCAGCCTCCTCTTCGACGAGGAGCCCACCGACGAGTCCGACGCCCTGGCCCGCCTCGTCGAAGGCAACGCCCTGGCGCTGGGCTGGCATGACCGCGACCAGCGCTACCTCGGCGAGCTACGCAGCCGCGTCGACGCTCCGGTCATTGAGCTGCCCATCTTCTATGAGACCTCCGGCGACGACGTCGTTGCCCGCGTCGCCCGTCAGCTCGATGGCGACGCCTCCTCTCTCGATCATCCCCTGGCCATCTAAGCGCCCTGTAGGAGCTCCTCGGTGACAGCAAGCCCCCGCTCAGACGCCAACGCCGCACCTCTGCGCCACCTGCTCGACTCCGGGCGCCTCATCGTCTGTGTGGGCCCGGGCGGCGTCGGCAAGACCACCACCTCGGCCGCGGTCGGGCTGCGCGCGGCGATGGCCGGTCGCAAGACCATCGTCATGACCATCGACCCGGCCCGCCGCCTGGCAAACAGCCTGGGGCTCGATGACCTGACCAACGATCCTCAAAAGATCGACCTCACCGAAGCACTCAAACTCACCGGAAAAGAAGATAACGGCGGTGAGCTCTGGGCGATGATGCTCGACTCCGAGAAGACCTTTAACGACCTGGTCGACCGCCTCGCCCCCGACAAAGGCGCGCTCAAACGGGCCAAAGAAAACAACATCTTCCGCCTCCTCTCCTCGGCGCTGCACGGTATGCAGGAATACATGGCGCTGGAGAAGCTCCACGATCTCTACACCGGCGGTTACTTCGACCTGGTCATCCTCGACACCCCGCCGACCAAAAACGCACTGGAGTTTCTGGAAACCCCCGGTCGCGCCAGCACCTTCTTCGATGAGCGCATCATCAAGTGGTTTTTACCCAACCGCAAAAGCGGCCTGCTGGGGCGCGTCTTCAACCCGGGCTCCATCGTGCTCAGCCTCATCTCCAAGGTTCTTGGCGAGAGCTTCGTCAACGATCTGGTGGAGTTCTTCGACACCTTTCATTACCTGCAGGAGACCCTGCAGCAGCGCGGTGAGCTCATCGAGTTCATCCTGCGCGACCCGCTGACGCATTTTTTCATCATCACCAGCGCCGACCCCCGACGCATCAAAGAGGCGGTGTACTTTCATGAGAAGCTCGGCCAGCTCGAACAACGCGCCGACTTCTTCATCATCAACCGCGTCATCCCCCGCTTTCACCCCGAAGACATTGCGGCCATCGACGACGCGGACCTCGACGCGCTGCTTCGCGAAGCCGACCACGCGGCGAGCTCCGAGAAGATCAGTGCGCTGCGCCAGCGTCTGGAGACGCATTACCTCCAGCTCGCCAAACTCGCCATCCGCGACCGGGAAGCCATCGCCTCATTGGCCACAAAGGTCGGCCAGGAAGCGCTGCGCCTGATCCCCCTGTTGGGCGAAGACGTGCATAACCTCACGCACCTCCTCAAACTCAGCGACTTCATCACCCCCCTCGATCCCGAGGGGCGCGCCGTCACGGCGAAGGGCTAAGCGGATGCCCATCTCTGACTTTTTGCGAGGCCTGCGTCAGAAGGTTGGCCACGAGCTGCTCTTTGTGCCCGCGGTCGCTGCGGTGGTGCGCGACGAAGAGGGGCGCGTGCTCTTCCAGCGCCGCCGCGACAACGGGCTGTGGTCGCTTCCCTCCGGCACCATCGACCCCGGCGAGTCGCCCGCGCAGGCGATCGTGCGCGAGGTCTATGAGGAGTGCGGGCTTCACGTGCAACCGACGCATATCCTCGGGGTGTACGGCGGCGACCGCCAGGGCTTTCGGGTCACCTACCCCAACGGCGATGAACTCGAGTCGGTGGTCATCGTCTTTGCCGTCGAAGTGACCGGCGGTCAGCTTGAGGCCATCGACGGGGAGAGCGCGGAGCTTCGCTACTTTGAGCCCGCCGAGCGCCCTCCCCTGATGTCGAAGTACCCGGACGCGATCTTTGAGGACCGCGGTCCGGTGCCGGCCGACTTCGACCGCTAATCTGAAGAGTTTCTATCGGAGCGCCGCGATGCGCTCGCAGATCCCGGCGACGATCTCCTCGACGCTGGCCTCGGTCGAATCAATGCCGATGGCGTCGTCTGCTTTCTTGAGCGGCGCAACGTCCCGCTCGGAGTCTCGACGATCCCGCTCCACAATATCGCGCAGGACCTCGGCCTCATCGACCTCTTCGCCGCCTTCGCGCATTTGCTCCACGCGCCGTTTTGCGCGCACCGCCGGTGAGGCGGTGATGTAGACTTTGAGCTCGGCGTCGGGGAAGACCACCGTGCCGATGTCGCGCCCCTCCAACACGCTGGAGCGCTCGCGCCCCACCTGACGCTGCTGGTCGACGAGCTCGCGCCTGACCGAGGGATGCGCCGAGATCACGCTGGCGTTGCGACTTACCTCGGCGCTGCGAATCTCCTGATGCAGCGCGCGGGTGTTGCAGTAGATGACGTTCTCGCCATCTTCGAACTTGAACTCAAAACGCAACCCGCGGGCGATCTCCGCGACGCGCTCGGCGTCATGGAGATCCACTCCGGCTGCGGCCGCCTCAAAGGCCACCGCGCGATACATCGCGCCGGTGTCCACGAGCTGAAACCCCAACTTCTCAGCCAACGCGCGAGCGATCGTCGACTTTCCGGCACCCGCCGGACCATCAATCGCGACGATCATGCCTCCTCCCTGCTCAAGAGCGCGGGGAGCACCTCGCCAAGCGACGCCAGACAACGCCGCACCTCATCGGGCGTACCAATCGAGATGCGCACGTACTCTCCCAGCCCGTAGCCGGCCATCGGGCGCACGATCACACCTTTGCGAAGAAGCGCATCGTACACCTGGACGCCTTCCACCGGCGTCTTCACCAGCAGGAAGTTCGTCTGACTGGGGATCCAGCTCACGCCCAGCTCGCCCAGAGCTTCAAGGCCCGCCTCGAGAATCGCGCGCCCCTCTTCGTTGATGCGCACCGAGCGCTCCACAAACTCCACATCCTTGAGCGCCGCCGCGGCCGCATCCTGCGCAAGAATGTTGACGTTGAAGGGCTCTCGCACCCGGTTCATGCGGTCGATAAGCTCGACAGGAGCGATCCCGTAGCCGGCACGAATCCCCGCAAGCCCGTAGCATTTGCTAAACGTGCGGCAGATGATCAGGCGCTCCCGCAAATCGCGCATCGTCTCGGCGCTCGCGTAATCCTCCGCCTGCACATACTCGTGGTAAGCCTCATCAACGACCACCACCACTTCTTCGGGCACCGCCTTGAGAAAGGCGCGCAGCTCATCCGCAGGCACGTAGGTGCCGGTGGGGTTGTTGGGGTTGGCCACAAATACGATCTTTGTCTTCGGCGTGATCGCTGCCGCCATCGCCTCCAGATCGAAGGTCAGCGGATCTTTCATCGGCGCGCGCCGAATCGTCATCCCCTGCGCCTGACAGATGATCGGGTAGGCCGCAAAGCTGTACTCCGAGACCACGGCTTCATCGTCTGCGGTGCAGAAGGTCCGCACCGCGATGGTGAGCACCTCGTTGGAGCCGTTGCCGGTGATGACCTCATCCGCGCTCACCCCGTGAAATTCGGCGACCGCCGCGCGCAGGCGATGTGCGGCGCCATCGGGGTAGATATGCCCTTTCGTCAACAGCGCCCGTGCGGCCTCGGTGGCCTTCGGGCTGGGGCCCAGCGGGTTCTCGTTGCTGGCCAACTTGATCGACCCTTCAATGCCCAGCTCTCGCTCCAGCTCCTCGATCGGTTTCCCGGGTACGTAGGGCTTGAGCGTCTCGATATGCTCTCCGACTAACGCCTTCATCGTTCCTCGTTTTGCTTGCGTGTTCAGGTGGGGCGCGACGCGCGCTCCACGTTATACGGGTCGATCTGGGCCCATTCAAGCGCGGGTTTAGCGCCCTCAACAAAGCCTCTCACGTCATGGAGGACCTGCGGCGGGATGCGCCCCTCACGCAGCACCGGAGCCATCGCCCAGTGCGTCTGTGGCTCACTGCGAAACCACGAGATCTGTTGTTTGGCGTAGCGCCGCGTCTGCTGTTTGATCTCATGAATCGCATCATCGAGGTTCCGACCTTCCAGAAGATGCTCACCGACCTGACGGTACCCCAGGCTCTGCATCGGCTTATGCTCCGGACCGTAACCGCGCTCCATCAAATTCCGGTATTCATCGATAAGCCCGCCGGCGATCATCTGCTCTACGCGCGTGTTGATGCGCTCGTAGAGCTCCTCACGGGGGCGAATCAGCGCGATCTTCAACGCATGATAGTTCGGCGCCTTAAAACGATGCGCGCGCTGATGCTCACTGAGCGGGGTGCCGGTCTGATCGAAGATCTCCAGACCGCGAGTCACGCGAATAAAGTCATTGGCGTTTACGCGAGTGGCCAACTCCGGGTCGACCTCCTGGAGCCGCTCGAAGAGCACCTCGATCCCCCGGGCATCGGCGATCTCCCTGTACCGCGCGCGCAACGCTTCGCTGGGCGGCGGCGCCTCAAAAAGCCCGTGCACCAGCAGGCGCAGGTAGAGCCCGGTGCCTCCCACCAGAAGCGGCACCTTTCCTCGCGCCACAATCGAGGCGATCGCCTCGCTGGCAGCCTTTTGAAAGTCTGCGGCGTTAAACTCCGCGTCGGGCTCCACCACATCGATAAGATGATGGGGCACGCGCACCCGCTCCTCTTTGCTGGCCTTGGCCGTGCCGATATCCAGGTGACGGTAAACCTGCAGGCTATCGACGCTGATGATCTCGGCATCCAGCGCCTCCGCCAGCTCCAGCGAGAGCGCCGTCTTTCCCACACCCGTCGGCCCTACCAGCGCGACCACACGTGTGAGTCCCTCAAAAAGCTCCGGGTTGTCTGCAATCTCCATCATCGGCGATCAAATGCCTCTTCGAGTTCCATTAAGGGGATGCGGTAATACACAGGACGCCCGTGCGGGCAGTTGGCGCGGAAGTCGATCTGATCCATCTGCACGAGCAGCCCCTCACATTCCTCGATGGTCAGCTGGGTGGGTCCGCGCACCACTGAGTGGCAGGCCATGCGGCTGAGCACTGACTCCATCGCCTCCTCCACCCGGCTTGAACCTCCGAAGTTTGAAAGATCATCGAGCGCATCTTTGATGATCTTCTCGTGAGGCGCGCGTTGCAGCACCGCCGGAACCTCCTTGAGCACGTAGGTGTTGCCTCCGAAGTGGTCGATCTCAAAGCCCGCCTGCGCAAAGAAGTCCATCGCCTCACTCATCGCTGCGGCCCGCAACGCGTCGAGCTCCATACGAAGCGGGAAGAGCAAGGGCTGCGTCTCTTTATGCTCGCGCTTAAAAAGGGCTTTAAGCCGCTCAAAACCCACCCGCTCATGCGCTGCGTGCTGGTCGATGATCACCATCCCGGAGGCGTCTTCGCACACGATGTACGCACGCCTGAACTGCCCGATCACCTTCAAGGTTGAGAAGTAGGCATCACGTCCCGGATGCGCGCCCTCCTCCTGCAGCAGCCCCCCGACTTCGCCCACATCCACGCGCGGCGGCTCGCTCAGCGGCGTGAGCCCCGGCGTGGAGAAGCCCCCCTGGGAGCGGCTCGAATCAGGAAGAAATGGCGAGCGAAGCTCCCCCGGATCGAGGCGGTCCTGCTCGGAGAATCGCCGATGACGCGCGTTAAGAGGTTCGATCTTCACGCGTCCAGGCTGCAGCATCGTCCCATCAAACCCCGTGCCCGACCCGCTCTCCCCACCGATGCCTTCCCCGGGCATACCGCCGCTCAGGGTGCGTCGCTCACCCAGGTTATAGGCCCGCGCCGCCTGCCCCTCCAGCCAGGGGGCCTCCGCAAGCGCGTCGGCAATGGCGTGGTACACCGCGCGATAGATGGGCTGGGTGTCATGGAAACGAACCTCCGTCTTGGCCGGATGCACGTTGATATCGACCATCGAGAAAGGCACATCGATGAAGAGCACCACGCTCGGGTAGCGCCCCCGCTCCAGAAGATGCTTATACGCCCCGGTGATCGCGGCCCGAATCGTGCGATCGCTGACGTAGCGACCGTTGACGAAGGTGTACATGTTATTTGGGGAGCGCTGTGAATGACCGGGCTTTGAAAAATACCCGCGCGCCACAACGCCGTGGATCGCCGGATACTCAAAGGTCGGATAGAGGTCGTCGTAGACCTCCCGCCCCAGCACCTCGAGGATGCGATCTTTGAGGCGATCGACCTGAGGAAGATCCAGGCGAAGTTTGCCGTCTTTCACAAATTTGATGCGAACATCCGGGCGACTCAACCCCACGCGCACCAGCATCTCAGTGATATGTCGGGTCTCGGTCGCCGGCGTCTTCAAAAACTTCAACCTGGCCGGCGTATTATAAAAAAGCTCCTCGACCAGGATGGTTGTGCCCGCCGCCATCCCCACATCTTCAATCTCCTGCATCACCCCCCCTTCAATGTAGATGCGAGTGCCCTCAAGTTGATCGCCGGGCCTCGTGCAGATCTCCATCCTGGAGACCGAGCCAATCGACGGCACCGCTTCCCCTCGAAACCCGAGCGTGCCGATGGCGAAGAGGTCCTCCACCCTGGAGATCTTGCTTGTCGCGTGGCGCTCCACCGCCCGCAGTGCGTCCTCGCGACGCATCCCGCAGCCGTCATCCTCTACTCGGATCAGGTCGCGCCCTCCTCCCTCGATCGTCACTTCAATACGACGCGCACCCGCATCCAGGCTGTTCTCGACGAGCTCTTTGACCACCGAGGCCGGACGCTCCACCACCTCGCCAGCCGCGATCTGGTTTGCCAGCTCCGGCGGCAACACCGCCACCGAGCGCGGGGCGTTCGCGGCGTGCCGTGCCGCGGTATTTCTCCAGAGAGGATCGTCCTGACTCACTGCCTACTCCCGTACGAAGTTCAGAGGTGGGGCCAACGCGAACCGACACGCGCTGGAAACCACCGCGCTTCTATCGTAAAAGGTCGCCTCGCGCGACCGATGCCACCGCCTCTCTCCCGGCCCTGTCACCTATGTTCTCTCCCTTAAAGCGCCTCTGGGTCCTTACGCACGACCTGGTCATCAAGGTTGAAGCCCAGAGCAAACACGCTCGTAACGCTCGCCAGGATAACGACATCGACTGGACGACCATGGGCGTGCTCACGCTTGCGGCGCTCATCCTGTCGATCCTCGAGTACTACGGCTCTTCCACCCACTGGAAGAGTCTGGAACCGTTGGTGGGCATCTTCTCAGACGATCCCGCCACGGCCCTGGGTGCCATCTTCGCCGATCGCGACTACGGCCGACTGGCACGGCTGACCTACTGGAGCGGTACAACTTTTTTGGGGTACTTCGTGGTCCCGGCGCTCTTCATCATGCTGATCATGAAGCACCGCCTGCGTGATTACGGAATGAAGCTCGAAGGGGCGCTCAAACACTGGAAGATCTATGTAGGCCTCTACCTGTTGGTGCTTCCCTTTGTGATCGCCGTGGCGTTTCACCCCAGCTTTCAGCGCACCTACCCCTTCTACCAGGCTGCCGACCGCAGCCTCCTCGACTTCTTCGCCTGGCAGATCGTCTACGCCGCGCAGTTCTTTGCGCTGGAGTTCTTCTACCGTGGGTTCCTCATTCACGGGCTCAAAGCACGCCTGGGCATCTACGCGATTTTCGTCTCGACGATCCCCTACTGCATGATCCACTTCGGAAAGCCGCTCCCGGAAACCGTCGGCGCCATACTCGCCGGTATCGCGTTGGGATTGCTCTCCCTCTACACCCGCTCGATCTGGATGGGGGTAGCGATCCATGTCTCGGTGGCGGTGACGATGGACATCACCTCACTGGCCGTGCAGGGGCGCCTGCCTTTCTTTCAATAAGACTTTTCCATAAGGCATACCCCGGGTGACGCACGCTGAAGGCTGTTCGAACTCGGAGTCAGGCTCATCATGGGCGCGGAGCGTATTCCCTTGCCCGCGCCCACGCTGCGCTCAGTTAAGCCTGCGAAACACCCCGACAACCGCTCCGAGCACGCTCGTCTCACGACCATCTTCTTCGCGAACGTAGATCGGCTCCATCGACGCGTTCGCCGGCTGAAGTCGCACCTGCCCCTTCTCGCGAAAGAGGCGTTTGACGGTGGCCTCACCATCGACCATCGCCGCTACGATGACCCCGTCGCGCACATCGCTCTGCTTACGCACAAAGATGTAGTCGCCATCGAAGATGCCATCTTCGATCATGCTCTCCCCTTTAACGCGCAGCGCGAAAAGATCCGGATGTCGGCCCAGCAGGCCTTCACCGATCGCGACGACCTCTTCGGTCTGCTCGATCGCCGAGATCGGCAGCCCGGCGGCGATGCGACCGACAACCGGCACCTGATGCACGTCGCTATCGGGCTCCATCGCTGCGTCGGTCTGCGCGGCCACCCCGGGAGTAAGATCAAAGGCTTCTCCGTTGGGCCAGTAGAGCGGGCGCAGGGTGCGCGACTTGGCATCCTCACGCGACAAATACCCCTTCTTCTCCAGCGCTTTGAGGTGGTCATTGACTCCGTTTGTGGAACGGATCCCCAGCGCATCGCCGAGCTCGCGGATCGTCGGCGGGTAGCCCACCTTCTGAATATGCTCGGCGATCAACTCCAACACCTTGGCCTGACGGTTTGTCAGCTTGGTCAGTGGCTTCATGATTCGGCCTCGTCCCTGGCCAGCTCACCCCTCATCGTACGGCTCGGGCCTTGCCAGCGTTCATGTGAATGTCCCCGGTTCTCCGGGCGACGTCCGGGGCAGACTACTGAACACGTGTGCCCAGGTCAATGAAAGCTGAACACTCATGCAGACAAAACAAGACTGGCCACAAAAATACCTGCACCTACAATCAGTCCGGCCCGTCGCTGCGCCCCGAAACGCCGGGGATTTCGACAAAGCGCCGGGGCCGTGTTTGACACCTTTAGAGATGCCGTGTTAGGCACTCACCCGGATTGAAATGCGTCGCCAGCTGCGGCGCCCGAGGCCGGCATTTCACCGCGAAAATGCGTCGCCGCGCCCCTCCCTTTTCACCCCGTGCAATGAGCGCGCCCCATGTTAATCGCCAATTATTTGCCCCTGATATTGCTGGTGCTGGTCGCCGTCGCCGTCGTCGGCGGGATCATCTTTGCGGCGGAGTTCTTCGGCCCGAAGAACCCCACCCGCGAGAAGTTGATGCCCTACGAGTCGGGCTCCGACCCGCTCTCTGAGCCCCAGGCTTCGCGCTTCAGCGTGAAGTTCTACATGGTGGCCATCAGCTTCATCCTCTTCGACCTGGAAACGGTCTTCGTCATCCCGTGGGCTATGAGCTGGCGCGAGAGCGCGGCGATGGGACACGGGTTCTACTCTTTCGCAGTTATGGCGCTCTTCCTGGCGATCCTGACCATCGGTCTCGTCTATGAGTGGAGCCAAGGGGGTCTCGAATGGGACTAGAACATCAACTTCCTGAAGTCATCACCACTCGTCTTGAGAGCGCTGTGGGCTGGGCGCGTAAGCACTCGCTCTTCCAGTACCCCTTTGTCACCGCATGCTGTGGCATGGAGTACATGGCGACGGCTGCCGCGCGTTACGACATCTCGCGTTTTGGCGCCGAGATTCCGCGCTTCTCCCCGCGCCAGGCCGACCTCCTCTGGGTCGTCGGCACCGTCAACCACAAGCTCGCCCCCTTCCTGCGCCGTATCTACGAGCAGATGGCCGAGCCCAAGTGGGTGATCTCTTTTGGCGTGTGCGCCTCCACCGGTGGCTTCTACGACAACTACGCGACGGTGCAGGGCATCGATAAGATCATCCCGGTCGATATGTACATCCCGGGCTGCCCGCCGCGCCCCGAGCAGGTGCTCGACGGTCTTCTCAAACTTCAGGAGAAGATTCAGAACGAGCCCTGGGACAAATACGCTTACGAAGAGAAGCGACGTCGTCGTCTCGCGGAAGGTATCGAAGAAGAACCGACCTTCCTGGAGCGTTTCGGCACCAAGGTCTGATGCCCTCGACCCATCCGGGCCGCCACGCCGCCCGGATGGTCGCGCCCTCGCACGTTGAGCGCTTATCGGGACACCACCTCGGGTGTCCTCCTGTGGAATGAGATATGGCCAAAAAACTGATCGATTTTGTCAAAAAGCACTTCGGCGACGAGGTCCTTGACGCGCACTCGCGGCTGGGCAACGACACCGTCGTGGTGGAGCGTCACCGGGTTTCCGACATTATTGAGCGGCTGCGCGATGATGACGCCACGCAGATGAACATGCTGCGCGCGATCACCTGCGTGGACTACCTCCACCGCGAGCCGCGCTTTGAGGTCGTCTACATCCTCTACAGCATCGCCAAAAAGCATATGCTGACCGTGCGCGTGGTCGTGCCCGAAGACGACTGCAACGTGCCCACCATTGAGCACCTCTACGGTTGTGCTGCGTGGATGGAGCGCGAAGTCTGGGATATGTACGGCGTCACCTTTGAGGGTCACTCCGACCTTCGACGCGTGCTCCTCTACGAAGAGTTTGAGGGCCATCCGCTTCGCAAAGACTACGCCAAGCAGGCCTCGCAACCTCGCCTGGAGCTGCTGGGTAAAGAGCGCGACAGCGTCGAAGAGTTCAACCGCTACGTCAAAGACAAGCCCTCCGAGGGCTCCCGTCAGGGCTAACGCTGCCCGGCGGCCCCCCTCACCTTCATGCAAGGGTTTTGAATCATGGCCGAAGATATCTACAAGCCCATTGACCAGGACATCCACAGCGAGCCGATGATCCTCCAGATGGGTCCCAGCCACCCTGCCACCCACGGCACGGTGCGCTTCACCCTGACGCTTGAGGGCGAGAAGGTCATCAAGTGTGAGACCGAGGTTGGCTACCTTCACCGCGGCTTCGAGAAGGAGTGCGAAGAGGCGACCTGGACGCAGGTCTTCCCCTACACCGACCGTCTCAACTACGTCAGCCCGCTGCTCAACAACTTCGGCTACGCGCTGGCCGTTGAGAAACTTCTCGGCATCGAAGTCCCCGAGCGCTGCGATTGGATTCGCACGATCATGGGTGAGCTCAGTCGCCTCTCCGACCACCTGACCTGCATCGGCGCGGGTGGTCTGGAGCTTGGCGCGATGACCGCCTTCCTCTACGCGATTGAAGGACGCGAGCTCGTCTGGGACCTCATCGAGCAGGTCACCGGCGCGCGCCTCACGGTGAGCTACGGCCGCATTGGCGGGCTTAAGGACGACCTGACGCCCGACTTCGCCGAGCGCTGGGCCTACACGCGCGAGCGTCTCAACGAGATTCACGCGATCACCCACAAGCTTCTGACGCGTAATCGTATCTTCCTCGACCGCATGGAAGGTACCGGGGTCATCACCCCGGAGATGGGCGTCTCCTACGGCTACACCGGCGTCTGCCTGCGCTCGACCGGCGTGGCGTACGACGTGCGCAAGGACCACCCCTACTTCAAGTATGGTGAGGTGGACTTCGACGTACCCGTCGGCAAGCACGGCGACAACATGGACCGCTACCTCTGCCGTATGGAAGAGCTGGTGCAGTCCATCCGCATCATCGACCAGTGCCTGGCCAAGATGAAGCCCGGCCCCATCAACACCGATGATCCCCGGGTCGCCCTGCCCAGCAAAGACAAGGTCTACAACACCATCGAAGGCATGATCTCGCACTTTAAGATCATCTTCGAAGGCGTTCAGGTCCCCGCCGGTGAGGTCTACAGCTATACCGAAGGCGGCAACGGCGAATTGGGCTTCTACATCGTGTCCAACGGCACCGGGAAGCCCTGGAAGATTCACGTTCGCTCGCCGAGCCTGATCGTGATGGGCGGTATCCACAAGCTCTTTGAAGGCGGCCTGCTCGCTGACATCATCCCCACCTTCGACACCGTCAACATGATCGGTGGCGAGTGCGATAAGTAATTACGGAGCGTGGTCTAAAGCGCTCGCCATGCTGAGCCGGGCGCGCCCACCCCTGGAGTAGTCAAATGCCAAAAGTCACCATCAACGGTACCGAGATCGAGGTCGAGAAAGGGACCACCATCCTGCGTGCGGCCGCTCAGGCCGGCTACGAGGTGCCCCACTTCTGCTACCACCCGGCCCTGTCGATCCCGGCCAACTGCCGCATGTGTCTGGTCGAAGTCGAAGGCTCCTGGAAGCTGCAGCCCTCGTGCTATTCGCAGGTCAGCGACGGGATGGTCGTCAACACCAAGAGCGAGCGCGTGATCAAGGCCCAGAAGGCCGTGCTCGAGTTCATCCTGATCAACCACCCGGTCGACTGCCCCATCTGCGACCAGGCCGGCGAGTGCAAACTTCAGGACTACTACATGGCCTACGATGCGCAGGAGTCTCGTCTGCGCACCGAGAAGACGGCCAAGGTCAAGGTCTTCCCGATCGGCCCGGAGGTCCTCTACGATGGCGAGCGCTGCATTCTCTGCACGCGCTGCGTGCGCTTCTGTGAAGAGATCACGGGCACCAACGAGCTGACCGTTATCCAGCGTGGTGACGCCGCCGAGATTCGCCCCTTCCCGGGCCGCTCCCTCGACAACCCCTACTCGGTGTGCACCGCCGACATCTGCCCGGTGGGCGCGCTGACCTCGCGTGACTTCCGCTTTAAGTGCCGCGTGTGGTTGCTCAGCTCCACCGACAGCGTATGCACGGGCTGCTCCAACGGGTGCAACATTCACCTGGAGCACTTCCGCAACGAAGTGCAGCGCTACCGCCCGCGCTTCAACCCGGACGTCAACGACTACTGGATGTGCGATGCCGGTCGCCTCAGCTACAAGGCCATTCACACCGACCGCATGACGCGTCCGATGAGCAACGGCGCCGAGCTCAACTGGCACGGTGTCAGCGGCACCGCCGCCGACAAGCTGGCGCGCGCCACCGAAGACAAGGGAAGCCTGGGCTTCGTGGTCAGCCCGCAGGCCAGCTGCGAAGACCTCTTCCTGGCGCGACGCTTCGCGCGTGAGGTGCTCGGTACCGACCGCGTCTATGTGGGCGGCAACCCCGACGGCTTCGAAGATGACTTCCTCATCAAGGCCGACAAAAACCCCAACACCCGCGGCCTGGAGACGATCTTCGGGGCGTCCGGTGAGCTTAAGGGTTTTGATGCGTTGATCGCCGATATTGAGAGCGGCGCCGTGAAGTCCCTCTACATGATGGAGACGCAGATCCCGGTGGCCACCGAAGAGAAGGCACGCTTTTTGAGCGCGCTCGACAAGCTCGATCTCTTCGTGCTTCAGGCTCAGCATCACGGGGAGCTCTCCACCAAGGCGCATATCGCGCTTCCGGCCTGCTCCCACGCCGAGACCGAGGGCACCTTTGTCAACTTCGACGGGATCGCCCAGGAGTTCGACCGGGCCTTTGCCCCGCCGGGTGAATCGCTGCCGCACTGGCAGATCTTTATGCGCCTTGCCCGGGCGATGGATCACAAGCTCACTTACACCTTCGTCCATCAGATCCGTAAGGAGATGTTCGAGGACTCGGCGGCCGCAGAAGAGGCGTCTCAGACCCCTGCTGAGTAACGACACTGAGGCTCGCCCCGTTGCGCTGCTCTTCGTTGAAAGGATGAAATCATCATGATGGTCGAAGTGCTCATTAGCCTGGTTAAGATCTTCGTCATCGTCCTGGGGTTTGTCATGGCCGTCGCCGGCCTGCTGACCCTCCTGGGCGACCGTAAGCAGTCTTCGAAGATCCAGAACCGCGTTGGACCCAACCGCGCCAAGATCCTGGGGATCGGCGTGCTGGGTATCCCCCACTTTCTGGCCGACGGCCTGAAGCTGGTCCTCAAAGAGAATATTGTGCCGGCAGGCGCAAACCGCTTTCTGCACACGCTGGCACCGGCGCTGGTCCTGGCACCGGCGCTGATCGGCTGGGCGGTGATCCCCTTTATGGACCACTACTGCACCGGCACCGTGCAGACGACGGCCGAGTACACCGAGATCTGCGTGGGTGGGGAGTGGAAGAACTACTTCTCGATCATGCACCTGAACGCGGGGCTGCTCTTCGCGTTCGCGATCGCGGCGATCTCGGTCTACGGCGCGGCGATTGCGGGTTGGGCATCTAACAGCAAGTACAGCCTGCTCGGTGGTCTGCGCTCCTCCGCCCAGATGATCTCCTACGAGGTCTCGATGGGCCTGAGCCTGGCCGGTGTTCTGCTTATCTACGGCACGCTCGATCTCAATGAGATGGCGCGCATGCAGGGCTACCTCCTCTGGGACTGGCTGCCGATGTGGGGCATTGTGGTGCAGCCGCTGGCCTTCTTCCTCTTCTTCCTGGCGGGGATGGCCGAGACCAAGCGCGCGCCCTTTGACCTTCCGGAAGGTGAGTCGGAGATTGTTGCCGGTTACCTGACCGAGTACTCCACGATGAAGTTTGCCGGGATGCAGCTCGCTGAGTATGCGGCCACGGTCTTTATCGCTGCGCTTATCGCGGTGCTCTTCCTGGGCGGCTGGCAGATCCCTTACGTGTATGCCGACGGCATCCGTATCTTCGACAGCCACTGGGTGCCCTTCGGTGAGCAAGCCTGGTACTGGATCTCGATCTTCCTTCGCGTGCACGCGATGATCTTCAAGATTCTGGTGCTTGTCTGGCTGCAGTTCATGATGCGCTGGACCCTTCCCCGCTTCCGTTACGACCAGGTCATGACTCTGGGCTGGAAGATCTTGCTGCCGCTGAGCATCGCCAACCTCTTTGTGACCGCGCTCATCGTCACCCTGCTTTAATTCGAGCCCGTCGGGCGCGTTGACGCGCCCGGCCCTCGCCATCTGAACCGAGGTCGTTGATGGCCAACGTGAACGTCAAAGTAATCGATCGTGAGCCGCAGTCTCTCTGGGAGAAGAGCTACATCCCCGAGATCATCCGCGGGCTCGCCGTGACCACCGGTCACTTCTTTCGCAACCTGAACCCGAACAAAGAGAAGCGCACCACGTTTACGCGCAACTATCCGGAGGAGCCGACGATCTATCCGGAGCGCTACCGTGGCCTGCACCGCCTGATGCTGCGTGACGACGGTCAGGTACGCTGCGTGGCGTGCATGTGCTGCTCGACGATCTGCCCGGCAGACTGCATCCACATTGAGGCCGGCGAGCACGACGACCCGACGATCGAGAAGTACCCCTCGGTCTTCGTGATCGATGAGCTGCGCTGCATCGTGTGTGGTCTGTGCGTGGAGGCCTGCCCCTGCGATGCGATTCGCATGGACTCGGGCACCCACATCCCGCCCTATGGCGAGCGCAGCGAAGCCTTCTACGATCGCGACCTTCTGATGAGCATGGGTGGTCGTTCGCAGGCCGTCCAGGGTGGCAAGCGCTAAGAGGTTGAAGTCGCCTCGGAGACATGCATGACAAGGTCGAACAGGGCGCATTCAGCAGGCCCGCTCCTCGGGGCGGGCCTGCTGCTTTTGGCGGGCGGATTAAGCGTCGCGGCGCAGGTGCGCGCTTCGAGCGACGCGCCGGCCGATGCGGATTGGGAGCGCGCTGCCGCTGAAGTGGTCGCCCGGGCGCAGGCTGAGGACGCGATCCGCGTCGAGCCCACCTGGTCGGAGAGCGCGCTGGTGCACCTTGGGCCGGTGGGAAACCTCCTGCACCGCCATCATCACCCGCAAATTGAAGATTTCCAGGGGGTTGAACGCGTCTGGCTGATCGCCGAGGCCGATCGCCAGGAAGACGGCGCTGCGCGCCTGCCACCGGGCACCGAACGCCTCTCGACGGAGCGTTATGGGGAGGTCGTACTCGATCTTTATCAGCTCCCCGCAGAGGTTCAGCTCGGCCCCTCCCTTCTGGCAAGGCTTCCCGATGCTCAGATCGAACACGTCAAAGCGCGTGGCGAAAACGCCACGCGCTGCCGCCGCTGGGACGCGCGTCGTGAGCGCTGGATCTGCCCGGGCGCACACTATGTGGGAAGTGAGCTGCTGGAGGTCGGAGATGACCCGCGGCGCTGCATCTGGGCGCACGCCCTCAAGCATGGCGAGTCGCTTCGGGTGAGCTTTCTCGCCGAAACACTCCTGGACGAAGAGATGGATGAGGGGCGGTGGCTGCGACTTCGCGCCGGCGTCGATCTGCGCGGCGCCCGCCACGAGCGCGCGCAACCGATGTCGTACGAGGTGTTTCTGGGCGACCGCGCGGTGCTCTCACATACCGTCGATCGTTTCGACTCGACCTGGATGGCTCATACCATCGACCTCAGCGAGCTTGGGCCCGACGAGGAGCTTCGACTGGAGATTCGCGCCGAAGACCCGGAGGCCCACGGCCGGCGCTTCTGCTTTAACGGCTGGGTTATTGACGATGCTCAGTCACAGCTTCTCAGAGATCATAGCGGAAGCGTTGAATCGAGCTCGTCGAAGTGATCTTCAGCGTCTCGCGACGAGTGGAGTCGCCGGCGCGAAGCTCAATCTGGTAGGTGCCCGGTCGCAACGTCGTCTGGAAGGGGGTTTTTCCTACAACGTCGCCATCGACGACGATCTCGGCGGAGGGCTGTGAGGAGATCGCCACGATCTGCCCGTCGGCGTGGCGCCAGGTTGAGGATGGCGCTGCATTCTCGGCGGCAGCCTCCGGCGGAGAATCATCGCCCGCGGCGTCTTTCTCACCGGAGATCATAAGATAGCCCACCGCGAAGAAGGCCACGAGCAGGCCGACCATCAGTAGCGAAAAACCGGCGACCAGTGCGACCGACTTTCCTTTCGAAGGTTCGGGTTCCGCCCCTGCGTCAGGTTGCACGTCGGCGCTCTCGGACGTCCGGGTGAAGCCCGGGGCGCTTCGCTCGTCGGCGTCCGCCTGAGGCATCTCGCGGGTGGTCAGGCGCGGCCCGGCCGAGGTGACGCCGTGTTTCTCAAACCCAAAGAGCTGCTCGGTGGGTTTGGCCAGATCCAGGCCACGGAGCTGGCGCACCATGATGGAGAGCTCCCGAGTGCCAACCACCTCGGTGTAGGTGCGCATAAAGGTCTGCAAGGCCCGCTGCATGGTCGCGGCATTGGCGAAACGATCTTCTCTGTCTTTGGAGAGTGCCCGCGCGATGATGCGCGCGAGTTCCTCGGGCACGTCAGCGCGATAGGTGCGGATGTCGGGCGGCTCCTGCGAGAGGATCATGGAGACCGCTTTAAGATCTTCGCCAAAGGGCTTGATGCCACTTAAGAGCTCGTAGAAGAGCACGCCGATCGAGAAGATGTCGGCGCGCCAGTCCAGAGGTTTGCCCTCGATCTGCTCGGGGGCCATGTACGCGAACTTCCCTTTGACCGCCCCGGACTCGGTCTTGGTGGTGTTGATGCTGGCCTTGGCCACACCGAAGTCGACCAACTTGACGACGCCGTCGTTGGAGATGAGCGCGTTCTGTGGCGAGATGTCACGGTGAATAAGCCCAACGTGGTTGCCATCGCGATCGACAAAGTCGTGGGCGTAGTCGAGGGCTTCGAGCAGGTCAGAGACAATTTTGACGGCGTACGCTACCGGGATCTGTGAGCCGCGCTCATCGAGTGCCCGCGAGAGCTGCGCCAGGTCGAGGCCATCGATGAACTCCATGGCGATAAAATACTCACCCTCAAGCTCTCCGAGCTCAAAGACCTGCCCGATGTTGGGGTGGGTGAGGTGCGCGACCATGCGCGCTTCATCGAGGAACATCTGGGCGACCTGCCCCTCCTGAGCCAGGTGGGGGAGGATGCGTTTGAGCACGAGCTCTTTGTTGAAACCGCCCGGCCCGCGCTGTTCCGCCAACCATATCTCGGCCATTCCCCCGACCGCGATCTGGCGAATCAGCGTGTACTTTCCAAACTGTGCGTCGGCGTGCATGGCCGCCGGGCCTTTGATGGTCGTTGTCATGCGGCTGCTCCTTGTGGCCGTCCGAGGTCACGACGGTATGAGAGAGCGGCCGGCCAGGCAAGCCCGTCCACCGGTGGTCGCAGCCGCGGGCAAAAAACTTGGCGCCGCGTCACTCTCCTTTACACTGCAATTCGTCGCACCGGTAAAGCACTTAGGGGCCATGGAAGGTCTCCAGGGCCGGGCGACGCGATATCCCGAAATGGATGTTAGGGAGAGAGACGATGGCAAGCAGAGCGTGGAAGTCGACCGGATGGGCGGTGATGGCAATGGCGATGGCAAGCGCAGGATGCGCTGCCTCGACCAGCGCGCCCTTTCATATGTACGCCTCGCCAGTGTTGGAAGATGAGCTGGCACCTCCGGGCGCACGGGGGCTCTCCGGCGAGGATAACGCGAGCGCCGGGGTGCTTCCCACGCAGGTCTACGTCTATCGCAGCAACGCCGGGCCGGCGCAGCCCGGCCAACGACGCAGTCGCCCCGCTCCGGGCGCCACACAGCCTTCCCGCGCGCCGATGGACAGCGTGGCCCGGCCGCAGCGCCCGGCGCTGGCCAGCTACCGCCCCGGCGCAGCGGCCACCGGGAGTTCGGCCACAAACGCCGAGAGCGCCTCGATGCCACCCGCACCGCGCGGCCCGGCCGCCCCGAAGGCTGACGGTCCGCTGGCAGCGGCCTACGTGCACGCGGTCTTTGAGCTCAACGGCGTCACCTTCGCCGAAGACGCCGCCTCAAGCGTGCCCGAGCTCTACAGAGCCTGCCGCACCGAGGGAAAAGTGTACCACTCCAGCCGCCCGGCGATCGGCGACATGGTGTTCTTTCACAACACCTATGACGCCAACGACGATGGCCGCAACAACGACTGGTACACCGCGGTGGGCATCGTCGAAGAGCTCCAGTCGGAAGGCACCGTCTCGGTGCTGGCCTATCTGGGTGACGGGGTGCGCAGGCTCTATTTGAACCTTGAGCAGGTCGATCGCGAAGAGCTCTCCGCTGGCGATCAGGCCAACAGCGTGTTGCGAGGGCAGCACGAGAGCGATCCGCCCTTTACGCAATACCTGGCCGGGCAGCTCTTCGCGGGCTTCTGCAATGCGCTGGGCGACCGTGATGAGCTGATGGTCGTCGACAACTGGCAGCCGGGCATGGAGCTCGACTCCGAGTGAAGTATGGGCGTGTTCGTCGCGCTCAGTGCGCCGCCGCCCCGGCTGAGGCAGCCCCCGAGGTCGGCCCGAGCAGGCAGAGAGACCCAAGTTCCCAGCACCCCTGAAGATCCTCATAGACCGTTCCCGCACGCAACAGATCACAGAGCGCCGCGGGGCTAAAAGGGCCAAGCGCAAGGCTGATATGAGGCGTCCACGAGGCCGGGCTGTAGAAGGGGTGCAGGTGGTAGCCCTGCGCCATCAGGCGAACATTGATGGCCTGAAAGTAACGATCGAGCGCCGGGTCGCGCACCACGCTCAAAAAGAGCACCTGACGGGGCCTGGCAAAGACGCCCAGCGCGCTGGTGCGGATGATGTCCGGGGCCTCATGGAAGGGCTCGCGCAGAAGCACCTCCAGGGCGTGCGGATGAGGCGTCGTGATCATCTGAAACGAGATATGAGGCACCCTGCCCGCCCGCGGGATCTGGTGTGGCGAGATGAGCTCGGTGCGATCCCAGAGGCGTTCGATGCGTGCGTTGAGATCGTCACCGAGGCGAGCGGCGACTGCATACATGGGGCAACTCCGCAGCGGGATCCGGGTGGGGCACATCATCGGCACGGGGTAAGTCGCCGATGCGCGCCTTCTCACACTGGGATCTTAGACGCCTTCAGGCGCGGGCCAACACCTCGGCGGCCCTGCTCCACCCGCGGCGGCCATCGAGCGCCGGAATAGTCAGCCGGTCTTAATGGTGATTCACAGGCACGCGATGATTCCACTGCGATTGCAAGATGTTAGTATCACTGTACAACTTGCCCCCGGCCTCTGTGCGCCTAGATTGGCGACGTTCTCGGGGCCGCACCATGCGCTCCGGCCCGCAGCCCGCCTTGACAAGCGCGCCCGGGCGTTGCGAGGTTCTGGCGCGAACATGCCAGGCCCAGCGGCCGCTCCCGACATGCTGGCGCGCGCCGTGCCCGCCCCCAACTTAAGTTTCTAAGCACCACCCAGGACGAGCCCCCTATGAGTAAGCGCGATTACTATGAGGTGCTCGGCGTCTCTCGTGACGTCGACGATAAAGAGTTGAAGAAAGCCTACCGCCGCCTGGCGATGAAGTATCACCCGGACCGCAACCCGGATGATGCGCAGGCGGAGGCCAACTTCAAGGAAGCCGCCGAGGCCTACGAGGTGTTGAGCGACGCCCAGAAGCGGGCGCGCTATGACCGCTTCGGCCATGAGGGCGTGCGCGGCGCGGCCGGCCCCGGAGCGGGCTTCCACTCGATGGATGATATCTTCTCGCAGTTCGGCGACATTTTTGGCGATATGTTCGGCTTCGGCGGCGGGCGCGGTCGCCCGCGGGGCGGACCTCAGCGGGGATCGGATCTTCGCGAGGATATTCAGCTGACCTTCAAAGAGGCCGCCTTTGGCACCTCGCGCACCATCTCGGTGGTGCGCCACAACGACTGTGAGACCTGCTCGGGAAGCGGTGCCAAACCGGGCACCTCCCCGGTGACCTGCTCGACCTGCCAGGGACGCGGGCAGATCAACCACAGCCAGGGCTTCTTTACGCTGACCTCGACCTGCCCTCATTGTCAGGGAAGCGGCAAACGCATCGAAGATCCCTGCGATGATTGCCACGGCTCCGGAAAACAGCGCGCGACCCGCGAGGTGAGCGTGACGATCCCGGCCGGTGTCGACACCGGCATGCGTCTGCGGCTGGGTGGCGAAGGTGAGGCCGGCACGCGCGGCGGCCCCCCGGGCGATCTTTACGTGTTCATTCACGTGGAGCAGAGCGAGGTCTTTGAGCGCGACCACGAGCACCTTCACCTGCGCCAGCCCATCAGCTTTGTGCAGGCGATCCTGGGCGCGGAGATTGAGATTCCGACCCTGGAGAGCACCGAGACCATCACGATCAAGCCCGGCACCCAGCATGGCGACACCCAGGTGCTCAAAAACCTTGGGCTGGCGCGCGTGCAGGGCTCGGGCCGGGGCAACCTCGTGGTGCATTTCGACGTCGAGATCCCCACGAAGGTCTCCTCCAAAGAGCGCGAGCTTCTGGAGAGCTACGCCGAGCTTCGCGACATCCCGGTCAAGAAGGGTGGATTCTTCGACAAGCTCAAAGAGAAGATCAGCTGATCGGTGGGCGATCGCCGGGGCGCGTCCTACGCGCCTGGCCACGCCCCACTTAAGGGCGCTTTGCCGCAGATGTGGCGAGGCGCCCTTCTTTTTTTGAGACTCAGTTGGAGATGTCTTCTTCTCGGCCCAGGTAGGGCTCGAGCGCGGCCTGAAGAAAGAGGCGTGCGCGGTGCAGGCGCGTCTTAACCGCACCGGTGCTCAGCTCCAGGACGGTGGCGATCTCATCGAGGCTCAGGCCTTCGATCTCGCGCAGCAAGAAGGCTGCCTGGTACTTGGGGTCGAGCTGATCGATGGCAGCGAGGATCTGCTCGCGCAGCTCGCGATTCTCCGCCGCCTCATCGCCGCGCACCCGCCAGCCCGCGGGCTCGCCAGGGGCGGATTGCTCCAAATTCGCCGGATCGGAGACGTCATCGACGCTCACCTCGGCGCGCCGGCGAGTTTTGCGAAGACGCATCAACGCGGCATTGACCACGATGCGGTACATCCAGCTGCTGAGCTGGGCGTCGCCAGCGAAGGTGTCGAGCTTGCGATAGATGTTGATGAAGGCTTCCTGCACCACGTCCTGGGCGTCGGCCTCGCTCTTTGTGAGGCTCAGCGCCAGTCGGTAGGCCTTGTCGCGGTGACGCTCCACGATCTTCTCAAACGCCGCAAAATCGCCCTCGACCGCGCGGCTGGCGAGCGCGACGTCATCAAGCGAATCGAGGAGTTCTGCGGGGAGAGGATCGGTCATAGGAGGTCAACACCGTAAAAACCTGGAGGTGAGCCGGGGCGCGAGCCCTCGGGGGCCAGCGCGTCACTGGATCTGACGAGCCTTATCGTGCCAGCCGCCACGGGTCAATTGCTCGCGGGCGACTTCTTTAATGGTAGACGCGCGCTGCGGATCGCTGAGCGCAGCGCGTTCAAAGGCGGCGATGGCCTCATCGGGGCGCTCCAGCTCCAGGAGCGCCGAGGCCACAGCCAGGTGGGCCGAGGCGCGAAAGGTCTCAATGGCCGCCCAGCGGCGGGCCGCGCGCAGTTGCAGCTCGCCATGGCTGGACTCGACCATATCTTGCGCCAGGCGCGGGTCATGGGGGGAGAGTTCAAAGCGGGCCTGGCGAGCGCGGCGGGCCAGCGCGTCCTGACCAAGCGCCGCGGCGCGCTCTTCCAACAGCGTCCAGGCCTCCGCGGACTGGGGATGGATGGAGGCTGCGGCCTCGGCGTGCACCAGGGCCTCTTGAAGCTGCTCGCGTTGGGCGGCAGCGCGCGCGAGGGCCAGCCGGAGCTCGGGGCTCTCCAGGCCGGCGTCGAGCGCACGTCGCCCCGCCTGCAGAGCCTCATCACTCTGTCCGAGGGCATTAAAGGCGTGCACGAGTACCGCCTCAACCCGCGCCTGCGCCATCGTATCGGCTCCCGCTGCACGCCGGCGCGCGCTGGCGATCAACACCCTCGCCTGGTCGCCGCGCCCCTCCAGCGCGGCCACAAAGGCCTTGTAGGCGCCCTCCTCGACCGCGTCGGCGTGTTCAACCTCCTCGCCGGCCGCCATGCGACGCACCCGATCGATGTCGATCATCGGGTGCGCCATCAACGGGGCGTAGCGCTTTTTGAGCCAGGCCTCGAACCCCGCGTCGAGCTCCTCGATGGAGCGACCGAGCAGGGCCGGGGCCAGCTGATCGAAGCGCGGTGAATCTGCAAATCCGCGCAGCAGGCGAGTGGGCGCGTCGCGCCCGCCGATCTCGACGATGTAGTCGATCGCGAGGCTCGCCAGCTGGTAGGCGACGATCACGTCAAAGCCCCGGCCCGCCAGAAAAGCCTCACCGAGCTCACTCAACGCCGGCAAGGAGCCGTGTTGCAGGCGTCGGGCGATCTCTTCGTCATGAAAACGTCGGTAGCTCGGGTCGCGCTCCCCGCTCTCGTACTCGGCCAGCCCCTCGGTGAACCAGCGCGGCACGCGCGCCTCGGAGAGGCGCAGGTGGTAGGCGTGAGCGGTCTCATGCCAGAGCACCATCTCCCAGTTGAAGTCGGCGTCGGCCGGGCTGCGCAGGAGCACGGTGTCACCAAAGCAGATGCCGTGCGGATCGATCTGCGGCACGCCCACCGAGCGCACCGAGAAGGTCTGGGGTTCGGGGTAGATCTCGACGATCAGCGGCTCAATGCGCAGGTCGTAACGCGCAGAAAAGACCTCATGAGCCTCATCGACGAGCGGGAGGCTCGCGGCCTTGAGAAGTTCATGCTGCCGCATATGTGCGCGAAGACGCAGCCCCGGGGAGGCCGGCGCGGTAAGGTAGTCGCGCAGGCCCCGCTGGTAGAGCTCCAGCATATTATGGACGCGCACATGGAAGCGGTCCTCCTGAGCGGCGCGCTCCAGGACACCGAGCGCGCGGGCCTCGTCGCCGGTGCGTGTGAGCGCGAGGCCAAGTCCAGCCAGGGCGCCGGCGTCGTCCGGGTTGCGATCCAGTGCCTCTTCAAAGAAACGGACGGCCTCGGCGTGACGGTTGTTCAGCGCGGCGGCCTCACCCACCACGCGCCAGAGTTTGGAAGAGCGCGTGCGATAGCGGATAAATCGCTTGCTCGCGTTCTCAAAACCCAACCTGTCGCCGCCCAGGTAGCGGACCGCGGCCAGGAGGCTGAGCGCATCGCCGTGGTGCGGCGAACGCTGCAAGACCCGGTCGGCGATGTCGGCAGCGCGCGCCCACTCGCCACGGGTCATCGCGAAACGCGCGCGCTGCAGCGCGATGCCCGGATGGTGGGGCGCGATCTCATCGGCACGGGCAAGGCGATCTTCGGCGGCGGCGAAGTTGCCGCTGACGAAGAACTCGATTTCGGCCATCAACCGGTGGGCGTCGGGATGTTGAGGTGCTGCCTCCAGGGCGCGCTGAAGCGAGTCCTCGGCCTCGGCGTGGTTGTAGCTGGCGAGCATCAGCTCGGCGAAGGCGATATGAACGTCGGGATGGTCAGGCGATTGACGCGCGGCCCTTCCCAGCGCGCGGTTGGCGTCGCGCATACGCCCCAGGATCTGCATGCCGCGCCCCACCGCGACGAGCTCCCGCGGATCATCGATCAGTCCGTCGTTGTAGCGGGCTGCCATCGCCTCCAGAATCGCGGTGGCTTCGTCACGTTCACCCCGCTCCCAGAGGAGCTCTCCGAGCGCCAGGCGCACGCGCATGCTCTGCGGCAGCGCAGCGAGCGTGTCGCGCAGCAACGCCTCCGCCTCGTCCCAGTCCCCGGTAAAAAACAACATCTCAGCATGCGCGACCGCCGCATCTGCACGCGTCGCATCGCCGGTCGCCAACGCTATAGCCTGCTCGCTCATCTGCAGCGCGCCGGCATCGTCGCCACTCCAGTGGGCGAAGCGGGCGCGTACGATCAGCGACGCGCTGTCATCGCGCGCTCCGGCAAGTGCTCGGGCCTCGGCAAGGCGTCCGGCCTCAAAGGCGCTGGCCGCATCGCGGACGCTCGCCAGATCCTGGCGCTCGGCGTTTGAGAGCGCCGTCACCGAGGTTTGTGCCTGGCTGACCATCGGCGGTGACCAGACCAGAGTCGCTCCCAGCGCCAGGAGCGCTCCGCGCCAGAAGATCTGTCGGTTGCGCTGCTTCATCGCTGCTCCGGCTCTGGTCTGGTGCTGCGCCAGGGGGCGCAGCGCGCCTTCACTGTGGGTATGCCTACCCCGATATTGCTCTGAGCCCGGCTCAGAGCCCGCCGACGATCTTCCAGCGGTCTTCTTCGCGCACAAGACGCAGGCGGTTGACGTCGACGCCAGCGTCCCAGGTCTTCTGGTCGCCCACTTCGTACTGGTAGGCGTAGTCGTACTCATAGTCGACGTGGGCGCGCTCACCCTTGACCTCAAGCCCCTTGACGACCACGGCCATCTGGATGCGATCGGCGTGTTGGGCGGTCAACTCGAGCACCGAGACAAGCTCGTCACGACCGTAGTCATCGGAGGTGGTCTCGGTGGTGCCGGCGTTGTCGTAATAATCGTCGCTCACAAGCTCGTTGAGCGTGCCGTAGTCCTTCTCGACGACCGCCTGGCGGTAGCGGTAGAGCACATCGAGCACCTCCCGAGCCTCGGTGGTATCGAGGATCTCGCTCTCGGCGTCGATGCTGAACTCGGCGTCGTCGGCGTAGAGGGAGTCAGGGGTGATGTAGCGCGAGGCGCAGCCCAGGCTCAACGTCACAAAAATCAGCGTCAACAGCGCCACGGTGGCGCGGGCGATACCTCGGGGCATCAACATACAGGGCTCCTGCTCGGTACGTGGGAAGCACTGAAAGCTCCCTCAGAAGTTCTTCATCGATGAGCGCACCGGCGTGGGGCCGGCAGCGCGACGTCTAACATTAACGATTCTCGTTGCTATTCCGTCGCCAGCGCACGCGATCGAGCCACTGAAGGGCCTCCTCGCGGTAGCGGGTCAGCGGGGATTGACTCAGCGCCTCAAAGAGCGCCTCGGCGTCCTGCCCGCGGCCCAGGAAATAGTGGACCTGACCTAACATCAGGGCGGCCTCAGCGTCCAGCACCTCAACGCCCATCGCACCGTGGGCACGCTCAAGCCAGGGGCGCGCCTCGACCCACTCCCTGCTCTGCCAGAGACGCCGCCCGATGAGGTAGGCGACCCCGGGATCATCGGGGCTCTCTTCGGCCCAGCGCAGCAGCCGATACATGCCCATCGCCCCGCCGGGCGTATCGACCAGGTAGGAGCGCGCACGACGCTCCTGCTGACCGGCGTAGCGAAGACGCATCTGCAGCGAGCGCTCCAGATCGACGGGCACGCCCACCTCCAGGCAGCGCCCGTAGCTCTGCGCCGCTCGCGCCGCCTGGCCTGCTTTCCAGTGGAGATCGCCCTGCAATGACTCCAGCTCGGCGCGCTCCACAGGGCTCAGGGGCTGCTCCATATGCGCCTCCAGAAGCTCGATTGCCTCCTGAGTCTGCCCCATCTGGGAGAGCGCGCGGGCGAGCTCCATATGCGCCCAGAGCAGCTCGGGCTGCGCATCGAGCACGCGGCGCAAAAGCAGGATCGCCTCGGCCGGCTGCCCCTCCCGCGAGGCCTCACTGGCCTGGCGTCGCCACTCGGCCATGGTGCGCGCGCAGACCTTGGCGAAGATGCTGGGGCGGTCGTAGATGTAGCGGGCCACCTCGCGCTGATCCTCATTGAGCTCAATGGCGTCGATAAAGTGCTCCCATTCGGCAACCAACGCGCCGACCTCTTTGCCGTAGGCCCCCTCAAAGTCTCCCTTGCCGTAGGCCTCTTTAAAACGCTCGATGCCATAGGTGTCGATCAGGTAGCGCACAAAGGAGCCCATCAGGGTGTAGGCCCGGCCCGATGCCTGGGTCCAGAAGCCGGAGGCGCCCAGCAAGGCTCCGAGGTCGGGGGCGATCTCCAACTCGCGCATCGCGCGGCTGGCTTCATGGGCGGTAAGCTCGCGCGCTGGCCACTCCGCCGCAAACGCCACGCCTTCGACCAGGCCCATATTCACGCCCACGCCTCGCTGCATACTCAGCCTCAGCGGGCCGCTCCCGAAGGGTTCGGTGAAGATATGGGCGAGCTCATGGGTGAGCATCCGATCGCCTGTGCCTCGCCAGAGGATGTGCATCTCGTGGAGCCAGATCTTGGCCACCATCGTGTTGCGCCCGCCCATCAGCGCGCCCTTGGAGTCGCGATCTTGATAGACGAAGCTGCGCACCTTTCGACCATTCTCGGCCACCGGGTCGGTCCCGAAGAAGCGCTGGAGCTGGTCGTAGCGGTACTCATGGTCTTCGGCCAGAAGCGGCGCCATCTTCTGCCAGGCCCGCGTCTGCGGGTGGTAGATCAAAAAATGCTCGGTCTCAATGACACCCCCGAGCTCCGCCACAATAAACGCGCGATCGATGGCGATGCCGGCATCCTGCCGGTGGGCAAATCCCACCGCGAAGATGAGTGTGGTCGCGATGGCGAGTGCCGCGGTCCACCCGGCGCGTCGCTCCCGGCGCCAGCGCCGGCGCGCATCGAGCGCGGCCACAACCGCCACAATCGCCAGCATATGCAACGCCCGGTAGGCGATCAGGCTCACAGGCACCGCCAGCGCCTCATCGTAGATCGAGCCGCCGAAATACCCCAGAAACCACTGATGCCCCACAATGGGAGGCTCACTGGCCAGGTGGTACAAGAGCGCCGCGACGTCGAGCAGCGGCAAGCCAAATGCCACCACGTAGGACAGCCTGCGACCTTTGAGCAGGGTCACCGCAACCCAGGCGCTGGTCGTGCCCATGAGCACCGCCATCACCGGAATCAACGCCCAGAAACTCAACCCGGCAGCCCAGTCGCAGTTGGGCACCCGCAGGCCGTTGAGCGACAAAATTACAAGGGGTGCCACCAGCATGGCGAGGTTGCGCAACGCCAGGCGCCCGAAGTCCAGCGCGCGCCCCTCAAGAAGATCGAAGCGTCGCGCATCGGCCACCGTCAGCCCGGTGGCAAGCAACCCACCGAGCACGCCGAAAAACGCCGCCGATTCGTATCCCACCAGGTTGAGCAGGGGCACAAAGGAGAGCACCACCGCAGCGAGCGCACAGGCGCCCAGCGCGACCAAATAGGTTCGCGTCAGGTTCAGCTCAGCGACGCGGCGTGTGATGGCCTTCCATATGTTCAAAGCGCACCCGGGTGCCTTCGCCGATGCCCAGCTCGGCGCTCAACCCACCATTGATCTCAAAGACGTACCGCGCCGGCCTGTCCACGCGCCGTGGCGAGAGCGTCTGCGGCTCGGCCATCTCCACGACTCCGACCACTTCGCCGGCGTCATCGATGAAGATCATGTCGAGGGGAATCAACGTGTTCTTCATCCAGAACGAGAGCGAGCGCTCGGCGGGATACACAAAGAGCATCCCCCAGTCGTCGCGCATATGCGGGCGATACATCAACCCGCGCGACTGCTCGGCCGCGGTAAGCGCGAGCTCCGTATAGAAGCTCGCCAGCGGCTCGCCCCCCTCCTCCGGCATTTCAGCGTCGGGGGAGAAGAAGCTGAGCACGGGCGTATCTTCGTCACGCTTCCCGCTCATCGCCGGGGGCACCTGGCAGGTGCTCTCGATGCAACGGTAGAAACTCTCGCACGCTTCATCGAGCACACAGGCTGTGGTCTCATCGGCACTCCCATCTGCGCCAGGCGTCGCGGCTTCATCGCCACCGGAGGTGTGCTCGCAGCTGAAGGCCATCGTCATCAGCCCCAGCAGCAGCACGAGGCATACACGGCTCCCCAACGATGCAGAGATGCTGGGCGACGAGGCCATCTCAGAGCTCCTCAAGCGTAGAGCGGATCAGCGCTTGCAGTTGCGGATCTTGCTCATCTTCAAGTCGGGCCTGAAGGCGAGCCTTCTTGGAGCTTCCAGGCATCTTCGCCATGGCCAGGATCGCCTCGCGACGCACCTCGGTTGCGCCGTCGCGCAGGGCCGTCTCCACCAGCGGCTGCGCGCTGGCATGACCGTTTTCGCCAAGGGCGCGCACGGCGACCGCGCGCAGCTCCGGCTCCTCGGAGTTGACCTGCAGCGCGATGTTCGTCACGGCCATCGCCAGATCGAAGCGCCCGAGCTGATTGAGCGCGGCGATCTTCACCTCGCGCGCCGGATCGTTGACTGCGCCGCCGAGAAGACCCAGATGACGGCGCACCGTCTCGGTATCACCACCGATCGTGAAGGTCGTCAGCGCCCGCAGCGCCGCCGCACGCACCGCCGCCGACTCGTGGGTGGCCATCGGGCGAATGCGCTCGATCTCACTCGGATCGTTGCGCATCCCCATGGCGTCGACGGCCGCAGCAACGACCATCGGATCTTTATCGTCGAGGTAGGCCTTAAGCGTGTCGGCCTGCTGGTTGGCCGGAGCGTTGCCCAGGGCCAGCGCCACGCTGCGACGCACCTCGGCGGAGCGATCGTCGGTCATCTCACTGAGGCGAGCGAGCGCGCGCTCCCCGCCGATCTGCCCCAGCGCGCGGGCTGCGGCCCCGCGGACGGCATCATCGCGGCTCTCGCTCCCTTCAACAAGGCGCGAGACGACCTGCGAGGAGGGTGAGCCTCCCTGGCGCGCCGCGCGCTCACCGAGCGCCTCATAGGCCACCCGCTGCACGGCGATGTCCCGCGACTCGGTCTGCTTGAGCACCTCATCGAGCGACTGGCTGACCATGATCGTGTAGGCCGCATCCACAAGTCGCTCTTCTTCGGCGCCGGAAGCATCCTCGGCGCGCTCTCGGAGCGCGGCGACGCTTGCCACATCGTTCTGCAGCACCAGCGCTTCGGTCGCGGCGGCACGGCGGCGGGCATCGGCATCGCTCAAAAAGGCTTCCAGCGCCTGGCGACCGGCGTCGGTCTTCAACTCGGCGACCTGATTGAGCGCCTGATTGATGTGACCCTCACTGCGATGCTTCGCGATGTAGGTAAGGCCGGCCAGGCGCACATCGGCAGGCTTGCCCGAGGCCGAGAGGTCGTCGGCGAGCTGCAGCCGAACCTCGGCGTCGATGCCTTCGGTACTCAGTGATGCCACCCGGGCCTCATGCGCATCCAGCCCCTCAAGAGAGGCCGCCGCGCGCATGGCCAGCTCTTTATTTTCCGCACTCAGCGTCTCGACGAGCGCCTCGACCACGCGCGCATCGCCCGAGAAGCCCGCCAGGGCCTCGGCCGCCGCCAACTTCTCGGCATCTTCGCCGCGACGCAGCAAAAAGAACTGCTTTTGAACGTTGAAGCGCTTGTCGCGCGCCTTACCCAGAAACTCGGCCATCGCCCGCGCGAGCGTCGCGCTCGACTCATCCGGCATACGCTCGGCAACCGCTGTGAGCACACGCTCTTCACCGGCCTCTTCCTCGAGCACGCGTAGCGTGGACTGGCGCACCCGGGCATCTTCGTGGCTCAGCAGCGGCAGCACTGCATCCAGGCGCAGATCGCCCAACTTCGGCAACACCTCCACCGCCGAGCGCACCGTGTGAGCCTGCACCGCATCGAGGTAGCTGTAGACCTCGTCGACAACCTCGGTGCGCTGGCTCGACCAGCGCTCGCGAACATCAGACATCGCCACAAGCTCGCCATCAGGCATGATCACCTGCGCGCTGGTCACCGGCCCCGGGGGCACCACCTTCCAGAGCGGCACGCTGAGCGTGTACGCCGCAAAGGGCACGTCGGCCCGGGTCAGCGGACGATCGGCGTGGCCCGGAAAGCTCACCGCCGGC
This sequence comes from Lujinxingia vulgaris, assembly GCF_007997015.1. Classification (NCBI taxonomy): domain Bacteria; class Deltaproteobacteria; order Bradymonadales; family Lujinxingiaceae; genus Lujinxingia; species Lujinxingia vulgaris. Next base: position 735,953 of record NZ_VOSM01000002.1, on the reverse strand, counting down.
ACCCCGAACTCGGTCATCGTGTAGACGGCCTCGGCGATGATGATGAGCGCGTACTGAGCGTGGTTGCGGTCGATATGCACCTCCACCGTCGCCCGCTCCGGAACTCGCCCGGAGATCTCCACATACGAGTTCCCATAGGTGGGGCGCTTGGCGCGGCGAAGGCTCTCAAAGGCCCGCTCCAGCGTCTCTTTGGTCACATCGCCAGCGAGCGAGCCCTCGGCGCGCGGCACCAGCATGTAGTCGCGCTCATCGGTCAGACGAACCTCCTCATAAGAGAAGCGCACATTGCCGCCCTGAGCCCACGCCTGGGGAAGCCCACCGAACGTCCCCGCCGACATCAAAAGGCCCGCTACCAGGGCACCTACCCGCTTCTTCGCTTTCATCATCCAGCCTTCTCCTGCGATCGTTGTCCGACGTCGTCCTGCTCAAGGTGTTGCGGGGCGTCCCGCGCCGAACCTCTGCTTTAGAGCCCGCCACCATGACCTATAAGACGGCGCTTCTTCAAGATCATTCCAAATAGAGTCGCCGCGCAGGCCCGGATTTTGGCCACAAAAAAGCCCGCTCAAAGGCGGGCTTTTTTGTCATCGGCGTCGCGGACGACGCCTGACAGAATGCGGTGCGTGATCAGGCGCTCTTGTCGAGCAGGCTGCCCACGTGCTGGCCGTGCTTCGAGACCAGCGCCAGGCAGGAGTTGCTCGTGCAGGCCCACAGCATGCCGCTGGGCCCTTCCGTGAAACGCATCACGCGCGTGATCTGCATCTCGGTCTGGCACACCGGACAGGTGCGGCTGTCGGCTTTGCCTTTTTTCTTACTCGCAATTTTTGCGGGACGCTTGGTAGCCATATCGTTTCCCTGCTCTGTGAAGCCCCGGCGGCGCCTGTTGCGCTACCGGCGGCGTCTTTCGTGGTTAAATGCCGCGTCACCCTGCTCTGGTGAGTGACGTCATTCGGGGACTAGGATTCGAACCTAGATTGACGGGACCAGAACCCGCTGTCCTGCCGTTAGACGATCCCCGAGCGCGCCCGTCGATATCGGGCATCCCCTCTGGGAGGCGGATAGCTATCCGATGGGCAGGGGTGTGTCAACAGGTTTTGCGCCTTTTGACCCGAGGATAACACAGGTGGTGGTTGAATATTTCCTCGCAGATCCTCACACTGAAGCTGTGGCCCTCAAGGGTGAGCTTGAGGCCATCCCCCCCTACCCCATGGCGAGGACGCTATGCAGCAGCGCAGAACCCCGATGTCCGAGAGCCCCTCTTCGCTCGACGAGCTTCGCGCTCAACACCTCGAGCTTAAGGAGCGACTTCAGGCACTCGAGAAGCTGCGATCGCTCTCTCCCGAAGAACAATTTGAGGCGCGCGTCATTAAGAAGCGCAAACTCGCCATCAAAGACGCGATGCGCGCGTTGGAGCAACAAAACACCTGAAAAACTCGCCGCAGGTGCTACCCGGCGTTAGCTTTACGTGCGGCGAAATAGCCGCGCGATGCGTCGCGGTTTTGCAGACAGGCCCTTCGAGCCAGGCGCTCGCCACCCGTGGCACGCGCCCCATCGACGGGTCTTGCCCGACGATCTCCACTGACCACCTCTGCCACCCAGGCACGTTTCCATGACTCGACGTCCCCCTGCCCCCCGGCTGGCTGCGGGAGCGCTGGCGGCTACTGTCGCGATCGCCCTTTTGAGCTTCGGCGCCGGCTCCGCACCTGCTCAGGACGATGAATCCCGCGTCGACACGATGGCGCACGCCGGACAGCCCCCGGCTCCGCGCCACGCCGCGCTGGACCAGGCCCGCCAGCTTCTGGAGCGCTCCACGTCGGCGGCGTCTCGCGCCGCACAGCGCTGCTCCTCGGCCACCCTGGTGCGCGAGGAAGCCCGCCAGGCGCTGCTCTGGCAAAAACCGCAAGAAGCGGCCGCCGCGCTCGATGGTCTTCTTAACGCGGAGTGCGGTGAGGCGGACGAGGCACTCAACCTCACCCGCTTTCAGCGCGCCTACCTGGCCTACCACCAGGGGGACCACGCCGCCGCGCTGGCCCGGCTCGACGCGCTCGAGGGCAGCACGCCCATCGACGACTACGTCGACTACCTGCGCGCACTCAACTTAAGTGAACTCGAGCGCCACGAAGAGGCCGCTCGGGCCTACGGTCGGGTCTACGACGCCAAAGACAGCCCGATGATGTGGCGCGCCCGCGCCGCCCAGGCCGAATCTCTGATGGCCGCCCGGCGCTACGAGCAGGCCGCGCCCGTGCTCACCCAGATCGCCGAGACCTTCCCCGACTACCCGCGTCGCCATATCATTCTGTACCTGCAGGGGCGCGCTTTCGAGGAGATCGATCGCCCGGAAGACGCCGCCCGCGCTTACCAACTGGCCTGGTTTGAGTTTCCCTACAAAGAGGAAGGTGAGCTTGCCCGGGAGCGCCTCGACGCGCTCAAAGCACAAGGGGTGGCGATCCCCGAGATCCCCCGCGAGGATCTTCTCAAACGCTTCCGACAACTTCGCGTCGACAAGTTCTGGCCCCTGGCCCACGAGCTCTTCACCGGCCTTCTGGAAGCGCACGCCACCGAGAGCGGCGACTCCGCCTTCGAGAATGAAGTGACGCTCGAGATCGCGCTGAACCGCTACTACAGCCACCAGTTTGAAGCCTCACTCCCCTACTTCGAGGAGGCGCGGCGGCGTTTTGAAGCGGGCAACGAAGCCGGCATGAGCAAGCGCACCCTCTACCGCTTCCACAGCTTCGCCCTGGCTCGCCTGGGGCGCTTCGATGAGGCGATTGAGGCCCTGGAGACCCTCTACCGCGGCGAGCCCACCCGCGAGCTTGTGAGCGCCCTGGCGGGCTTCTATGAGCAGCACGGCCGCTACCCCGAGGCGCTCGCTGCCTACGATCGTCTCTACAGCGCCTACCGCAAGCGCGGCTGGCATTACACCTACCTGCTCTACAAGAGCGGCAAGTTCGACGAGGCGTATGACAACCTGCGCCGCCTGGCGGATCGCTCCAGCGGCCAGAACCGCGCCAAATACCTCTACTGGACCGCCCGCACCCTGGAGCGCAGCGGCAACGACGAAGAGGCCGCGCTGGTCTTTGACGACGTGGCCCAGGCCTACCCCACAAGCTACTACGGGCTTCAGGCCGCAGGACGCCTTCTCGACCTTCGCCAGCGCGCCGGAAGCGATGGTGGCTTCGTCCAGGCCGAGCGGGTCGTCGAGAGCTCCGATGCGGTCTTCGACGCCTTCGACGAGGCCTCCTTCTACGGCTTTCGCCAGGCTCCCGCGTCCTACCAGGATCCGCGCGCCACGCCCCTCTCCGGCGCGCTCACCGAAGACGGTCCGGTACGCCGCACCGACACCGGCCCCTACTACGCCACGCCCTGCGATCCGGCAGACGACGGCTGCGTGACAACGCCCTCGATGGTCGCCCCCGGAGTTGGCCTGACCTGGAACCCCGGTCGCCCCCTGATCGCCCCGTCGCAACTTCTGGGCGTCGAGCCTGACACCTCCCGCGATGAGATCGACGACACCGACCGCGACAACATCGCCGGCCTCGACGATCGCAATGCCCCCCAGGCCCGTGTCCCCACCGGGGAGGTGGACTTCACCCACCCTGCAGGCCGCGTGCGCTACAACGCCGAGGCCCGCATCTACTGGGGAGGTCGCAACGGCTCTGACATGGCCTTTGTGAACTACGCCCGCGGCGAGATGATCGGGCCGGTGCCCGAAGCCATCACCGCCTACGATGATGACACCCACCGCGGCGGCCTGGCCCGCGCCGTCGAAGAAGCCGGCGAGCTCTTCCCCAACCTGGAGCGCGCCCAATGGCTGTGGCAGGCCGGCTGGACCACCGAGGCCCGCCGCGTCATTCGCGATGTCAGCCTGGAGTTCCGCGGCATCTCGCGACGCGCCCGTGCCGGCTCTCGCCCGGTGGAGCTCCCCTACCACCGCTGGGGCTACTACATCGACAACCGCCCTCCCCGTAAGCAAGCCCAACTCTGGGGCATGGAGTCCGATGAGCTGCGCTTCCCGGTGGCCACAACCGCCTCGGAGCGGCGCGACCAGATCGCGCGCCAGCAGGCCATCTTCGACCGCCGGCGCCGTCTTGACACTGTGCTGGTCCACGCCTTTCAGGAGGTGGGTGATTACCACCTGGTCCGTCGCCACGCGCTCGGTAACACTTGGTGGCTGCGCCGCGCCCCCGAGGGCGAGGCCCGCCGCTACTGGATGATGGCCTACCCCCGCGCCTTCCCCGAAAAAGTCATACCCCTGGCCAAAAAACACGGCGTTAACCCCTACATGATCTGGGCGCTGATGCTGGTGGAGAGCTCCTTTAACCCCGACTCGCTCAGCCGCGCCGACGCCCTGGGGCTTCTGCAGGTCATCCCCCGCACCGGCCTGAAGATCGCAGATCTCTTCGGTGACGAAGACTTCGGCCCCTACGATCTTCTCGAAGAAGACAACGCCATCGCCCATGGCATCTTCTATTTCAGTCGCCTGGTGCGGAAGTTCCACGGCCAGGAGCTCTTCGCCTTCGCCGGCTACAACGGCGGCCCCCACCGCGTGGGCGCCTGGCTGGAGATGCGCGGCCACCAGATCCCCCTCGATGAGTTCATCGAGGAGATCCCCTACGCCGAGGCCCGCGGCTACGCCAAAAAGGTGCTGCGCTTTGTGAACCTCTACCTGCGCATCTACGAAGATGGCGAGCCCCTCTACGTCGGCCAGAACATCCGCCAGGATTACCTGGAGATGCCGAACTTCTGAGAGCTGCGCCGGGCCTCACCGGCACACACCTGAAAAAACGAGAGCGCGCTTGCCACTGGCGAGCGCGCTCTCGTTTTTCAAGCTTCGCAACCCTGGATTCAGATCTGGTAGATCGGCCGAAAATCCTCCAGACGAAGCTCCGGCACGCTGTCGGCGATCGACTGAATCGAATAACGCTCCAACACCCGAATCGTCGCGTCGCGCACCTCACACCACACCGGCCCAAACGCCCGCTGGCGCTCGGTGAGCTCTCCTTCGGCCGCCGCAGTGCGGTCCTCGTAGCCCAGAGGCGCCACCGGCCCGTCGAGGTGGCGGATCACGCTGAGCAGCGTGATCTCGCTCGCCGGCCTGGCCAGCATATACCCGCCGTTGGCCCCACGTTTGCTGCGCACAAAACCACCTCGCTTCAGATCGGCCATGATGCCTTCCAGAAACTTCCCGGGAAGCTCTTCTTCGTCGGCGATGGTCTGAATACTCATCGGCTCGCAACTTCTCGCCCCGGCCAACGTCACCAGGGCGCGAAGCCCGTACATCGTGCGTGCGCTGATCTCCATGATTGACTCCTCTGCCGCGACCTCAGCTCTGCAACGAGCCAGATTGATGCGCGCTTCCCACCTTACCCAACACCGTGACCAACACCGCGCCCACCAGCGCGGCTATGATCGAGGCGACCACCGTCGCGTCGACTCCGGCCGGCATCACGTTGACGACGTAGCCGCCAGCCATCCCCCGAAAGGGCCAGATGCCCCGAAGACAGCCCAGCATCAGCCCCACAAGCACGCCGAGCGTGGGCACAGTGAAACGGTGCAACAACCAGCTTAACACCCGCGAGAAACTCAAAATGCCAATGGCTGCCCCGGCCATAAAGAGCCCCACATACATCGTCGCATTGAGTGGAAGGCTCCCCGAGGCAAGCCCCGTGATCACGCCTTTAAGCGCGTTGAGCACAAAATAATAGCCGCCCAGAATCAACAACAGGTACGACCCGCTGATCCCCGGCAGGATCATCGCGCAGATAGCGATCATGCCCACCACAAAGATGTACCAGGGCGCCGGCTGCGGGATCTTCACCGGCGTCCCCGCCGGAATGATCAACGCCTCATAGGCCTCACTGCGCGCCTTCACCGCATCTTTATCCCGCGCGGCGTCGGCATCCGGCGGCGTCAGCTGCATCTCGGGGTAGGTTGCGTCCATCACCTCACGCAGCGGCGCATTCTCCGGCGCCCAGAAGACCTGCTCGGTCGCCCAGGCGCTGGGCTCTTCGCGCACCACCTCGCGCATCGTCTGCTCCTGAGAGCTGACCTCCGTCCACGTCATATTGGTCTCAAAGGTCGTGGCAGGGTTGGTCAGCACCCAACCCACCACCACCCCCACCACCACAGCAGCCGCGGCCACCGTCTTCATGGAACCGTCGCGAAACTCGATCATCCTAAAGGGCACCGGCACGCTCGCCAGGATCAGCCCGAAGAAGAGCGCGCGCATCACCTCCGGGTAGCGCTCCAGCAACCCCGGGAGCACAAGCCCGCCGACGGCGATGGCCGTGGCGATCCCCGCGCCGAGAATCATCAGGAAGACGAGGTTCAGACGCTCCAGAGCAGCGAGCAGCGCGCGCCAGTCTTCGTCCTTTCTGCCCTGGGTCAACCACCTCCCCAGGGGGGCCACCCACCTCAGGTTGAGCCCCTTTATCGTATGGACCAGCTCGGTGTAGATTCCCAGAATCAACGCCAGCGTCCCGCCGCTGACTCCGGGGATGATATCGGCGATGCCCATGCATACGCCTTTGAAGTAGAGCATCACTCGCTGCATCCCTGCCTCATCTCTGCGCGCGCCCTCGCGAAGAGCGCGTTCTGTGGGGTCTTCTCAATGCCCCGAAAGGTTAAACGATGTCCGACGACTTCGCGCCATCGATTGGCGACAACTATTCCGACTATCTCAACGACGAAGCCGGATACCTTTACCACGCATGGGAAGTCACCTCCATCGGCGAGGCCGCTCGCCATGACCGGTGGCTGCGCTGGGAGGCGCGTGGAGAACTTCCGCTCCATGAGGCTCAAAGCGACCTGGAGCGCTGGGGGCTGGCCCGCCGCTGCGCGCAACTTCAGCGCATCGACGACTTCCTGAGCCTGACCGATGCCATCCTCTCTGGCGAGCGTTATCACCCGGCGCTTCATTATGGCGAGATCGCCCTGCAACGCGCCGCCGCCCTGGCCCGCGGAGGACGCCTCGCCGACGCCTTCGCCATGGTCGAAACCTCGGCCGCGCTGCCTCAGCCTCTCCCCCTCACCCCTGCCCGCGCACGCGCCTGGCTGACCCTGGCTGCGGGCGATGCCCTGGAAGCCGACCGCCTCTACCTCGATGCCCTGGGCGATGAACCCGACGGCCAGCTCGCCGAGGTTCTCTTTGAGATCGCCGAAGACTTCGTGCGCGCCGGCGCAACCTCGCAGGCTCGCGCCTGGATCGAGCGCACCGCCGCACACCTGGCCTCCCACAACGATAGGCTCACCGCCGTCGACCTGGAACTTCTGCGTGACGAGCTTCGCGCCCTTGAAGGGACCTCTTCTGCGACGACTTGAACCTGACATCACGCAAAAACGCCCGGCTCAAACGAGCCGGGCGTTTTTGTTTCAACACACTCACGATGTGTCGGGTTACTGCAACACAAAGGGCGCGCGAACCTCAATCGGCTCACCGTTGAAGCTGGGGAAGCTCCAGCGGTCGCGGTGCGTGTTCATGCAACGGCTAAACTCGGTGCCCTCAAGCGAATCCGGCTCCAGTTTGATGCGCCCGATCCGCCCGGTGTTAAGAACCTGCAGGGTCAGGTGAATGCGTCGCGCATCGATGGTGCCGCCGCGCCACATATGGCGCTCGCGGCACAGGCCGATGCTCTGCGAGACGGTCCGAAAGCCCTGCGCGACTTCTTCCGGCGAGAGCCCCTGGGGGCCCTTGGCCTTACGCCCGGCCTCCAGATCGGCGTGCGGGCGATAGATCTCGCGGTTGGACTCGGTTTTGAGTGCGGCCATGCGCTGAAAACGATCGTCGGCGACGTTCGCCTCGGCTGCGCCGGCAAGTCCGCCCACCTCAAAGCCACCGGCCGTCGCCCCAACACCGTCACGATTGATGCCGGAGTTGGACGTCCCACGACCGATCTGCGCGCCCTCGGTCGAACCACCCTCCAGGCGAAGCGCGTTGGCATCGATCTTCGGAAGGAGGCGCGGGTTGTTTTCGGCGCGCGCAATCTGCTCGCGACGAATCTCATCGGCGCTCTTACCGGCTTTACGGGCCTGTTCTTCCTGCTCGAACGCCGCGCGCCCCTCCTCACGGGAGATCACGATATCCTCTTCGATCACGAACATACTGGTCGCGCGGGCGGCCTGCTCTTTGGAGTATTTATTGAACTTCGGCGCCTGGCCCAGGTTATCGAAACGAACCTTCGGACCGCTCTCCACAACCTCAGCCGACTCGGAGGTCGCCACCACGTAGCCGACTCCTGCAACCACGCACACCAACACCAGCGCGGCTGCGCCGAAGAAGATCATGCGTTTGCGGCTGTCTTTTTTGATGGAGTTGAGCTGAATCAGCAAACTTCCAGTGATCTCTTCCAGACGGCTCGATGAGGTCGCCTTCGGATCGCCGAGCTTGGGTGCACTGGGGAAGAAAGGCACCGCATCGGTAGGCTGATCCTCTTTGGCGGGAGCCGCCTCACTCTTCTCCGGCGGCGGAGAGCTCACCGAAGCCGGGGCGCTCGCCGCGTCAAAGCCACCAAAAAGCCCGTCGTGCTCCGAAGGCATTGCGCCATGCGCCTGCGCGCCATCTTCGCCAGCGTCGAGCGTGTCGCCCAGGGCCAGATCCACGCCCTCATCAGCGCTCGAGGCGCCCGCATCGAGCGCGACCTCGTTGTCGTCTTCAAGCTCATCGTCGTCCAGGTGCAGACGCTCGCGCAACTTTGCGAGACGATCCTTTCGAGAGTCCTCAGCGGGCGACTCCAGGCTTGCTTTAAAGCCTTCGACCGCCTTATCGGCGCTCTCGGCCTGACGCGCGGCCGCGGCCTTGAGCACCTCGGAGCGGTTCAGATCGACGACGGTCGCGTCGCCCTCATCTTCGGACTCGCTGGGCTCCGCCTCGGTGAAGCTGGGCTCCGCCCCGAGCCCCAACCCCGCATCATCCGGAGCGCTGACCGCGCTGAGCGCTTCTTTCACACCGATGGTGCGCGGAGAGGGCCTGGCCGCCTGGGCCTGCCCGAGCGCGTCGGCAAACTCCGCGACCGAGCGAAGCGGCTTCCAGTCCCCAAACGTCTCATTCCAGAGGTACGCCGCGTCACCCACCTCACCGGAGGCGACCTTCTGACGAAGCACCTCCTCGGCCATCGGACCAAAGGACTGGCCGTTGATGGCATAATGCCAGGCAAGCGCACGCGCTCCCGGTGCGGCCGGCGGCGCGCTCGCCACCGGTCGACTCGCTTCGCGTACCGTAATGATGTGGCTGCACTTTTTGCAGCGCACCTTCAGAACCTTGCCTCGAACCTTCTCATCGGCGATCGAGTACTTGGTCTGGCAACTGTCGCAGTAGAACTTCATGCAGGTAGGGTCCTCATTCGGGCCTGTCTGGGCCTCGGAAAATCGGGGCAACTCTACCGCTCGTAACCCTATGTGACAAGCGGCCTTGCGCCCCCTCTTCGAGGGAGGTCTCCCGCCCGAACTTGCATCGCGATGGGTGCGTGCGCACCCTGTTTAAAGCACGAGGCGGCTAAAACGCCTCATCGATCCCACTCCCATTCTTTCAGCGGTGCTTTGATGATGTTCTCCACACCCTCAATGTCCAGTCGCGCCCTTCTTCTCCTGAGCGCTGTCGTTTTGCTGATGCTCAGCTTCAGCGCCTGCGGCATCGCCGCCTTTACCATCAACGAGGAGAGCGAGGTCATCGAGATTCAGGGCCAGAGCGGCAACCTCCTCGGGCTGGGCGATCTCTTCCCCACGCGCATCCCGCTGACGGTGAATCTTGAGCAAGAACTTCAGGCCCAGGACGCCGACGGCGCGCAGGCCGTCTACCTGACCGACCTCACCTTCGCTCTCGAAGACGACAGCGAGGAGCCCAACTTCGACTTCATCGATGAGGTCACCATCACCATCGAGTCCACACAAAGTGGCTCCGACCTCCCCTCCGTGGAGCTCGCCTGGCGCAACCCGGCCCCCGAGGGCGCTACCGACTTCTCCCTGGAGATTGAAGAGGGCGTCAACCTCAAGCCCTACATCGAAGAAGGCATGCGCCTGAGCAGCGACGCCTCCGGTAGCGCCCCAACCGAAACCGCGCGCTTCCGCGTCTTCGCCGAGTTCCGCGTCGAGGTGCTCTAAGGCTCAGTCGTCGTCGCGCCCGTCGAGCTCTTCGATGATCGTGCGGACCTGGAACTCGGTCTGATCGATCTTCTCGCGGCACATGCGAATGAGCTCGGCGGCGCGGGCCACCCGCTCGCCAAGCTCATCGAGGTCGACGGCGTCGCCTTCGATGGCGGCGAGAATGAGGGTGAGCTCTTCCATCGCCTCACCGTAGCTGAGGGGCTCGGGGGGCGTCGTCGTGTCGTTCATGGGGTCTCCTCAGAAGTCGTATCGTCGGCCGGGTCGATGCCGGTTGAAGATGGTTTGTCATGCTGCAAGGCATCATCGTGCGGTGATGCATCGGGGTCAGGAGCGCGGGTCGCCGCCAGACGGCCGCCGGCGAGCTCCACATCAAAACGCTCGCCCACGGCCAGTTCACCGGGGTTACGCACCACGCCCTGTGGGCCGCGCACAATCGCGAAGCCGCGCGAGAGCACGCGCGCCGGGTCGAGCAGCCGGCGTTGCTCCTCGGCAAACTCCAGCTGCGCCCTCGCCTGCCGTAACGTCACTCGGGTGGCGCGATCGAGGCGCTCCTGGCGATCGCGAAGCTCATCCAGACGTCGGCGAAGTCGCGCCTGCACCGCGCTCAACGATAGCCCGCGCGAGGCGCGCTCCACCTCGCGGCGCGCATCGTCGGTGCGACGCTCCACCACCCGGGCGAGCCGCTCCTCGGCGCGCCGGGTGTGGCGCTCGGCCTGCTCCAGCCTTCGCCGCACCGCGGCGCTGACGCGGTCTCGCGCCCGGGCCTCCCTCAAGCGCGCCCGCTCCACCCCGCGCGTCACATCGCGCTCAAGGCCGGCGCTGGCCACCCGCAGGCGCTGACGCTCCCGCTCCACCCGCCGGGTGGCGTGGCGCGCGAGTCGCGCGTAGCGATCTTCCATCGTCGACCAGAAACGCTCCACCTGCTCAATGAGCGTGTCGGCCGCAGCCGTAGGCGTCTTCGTCGAGGTGCTGATAAGATCGAGCAGACACACATCGCGCTGGTGCCCCACCCCGCAGATCACCTTTAAGGGGTGGCGACACACAGCCTCACCAATGGCCTCCGTATCGAAATACGCGAGGTCGGAGCGTGAGCCCCCGCCGCGCACAATCGCCACCACGTCAAAGTCTGCAGCCCGCGCCTCAAAGAAACGCAACGCCCGCAGCACCGACGCCTCGGTATGCACACCCTGCACGTTGGCGTGGTGCACGGTCAGCTCAAACCCAAAGCCGCTCTGCGCCAGCTGATGGGCGAAGTCGTTGTAAGCGTCGCTCTCATAGCTCGTGATCAGCCCCACCCGCAGCGGGCACACCGGCAGGGGCAGCGCAAGGTTAAGGTCGGCAACCCCCTTTGCCTCCAGCGCGCGGAAGGCCCGCTCCCGGTTCATCTCCAGCTCGCCGGCGGTATAACGCGGGTCGATGTCCTGGACGATGACCTGAAAACGCCCGTTCTGCGGGTAAAGATCGATCTTCACCAGCACCCGAACCGCCAGCCCGTCTCGCAGACGCACATCAAGTGCGCTCTGGCGCAAGACCTCGTCGACCCGGCGACGATCGTCTTCAAAAAGCACCGCCTTAATGCGGGCCACCTCGCTGGCCCCGGCATAAGGCCGCTCCACAAGATCGAAGAAGAAGGTGCGGTAGCCGCTGGCGCGGTTCTTATCAAAATCCTGCAGCTCACCGACCAGCCACACCGCATTGGCGAAGCGCTCGCGCAACGCCAGGCGCGCCTGATGGTTGAGCTGGGCCACGGTCAGCGTGCCCTCGGGCACCGTGGGCAGCGCCGGCGCGGGCAGCTCCTGGACCTGCGTCTGATTGTCGGCGCAGTACGCGCGCAACCCCTCGCTATGCTTGAAGTGATGCGCCTCAAGCTTGCTGACCACAAAGGCCAGGTGCTCCAGCGGCACAAGCCAGCTGCGGGTGTTCTTGTCGTACCAGCGGTCGGGCAACGTGCGCACCACCGCCACAAGCTCCCGATCGTAGGGGAAGCTGATGCGCAGCCGGCTGTGCTGCTCCTCGATGTCGATCATTCGCGCCATCGGCGCACCCTTCGCTCGGTCTCAGCCCGGCTCCACACACACTCGCCCCGCCTCGCCAAGGCAGTCCCCCTCCAGGGCACCGCTCTCCGGCTGACAGGGCACGCACTGCGCCGGCGCCTCACACTGGGCGTCATCGGTGCACTGCGGCAGACACTGGCGCTTGTAGCACATCTCACCCTCACCACAACGCACGTACTCATCGCACTCCGTGGTGGTCACGCAGCCCACCGGCGCCGCCATCAGCGCGACCAGCATCACCAGCACCATCGCACCGGCTCGACACCGCACCGGGCCGGGTCTACGTTGACCGAAGCTGTGTGAGATGGCCCCCGAGATGAGCTGAGTTATGCTGCGTGCGCCTTTTGTCATCGTCTTCAATCTCCTGCGCCTGTTGCGCTACCTGTGGCGCTGGCTCCTCTTTAAGCTGGGGCGCCGGCTGGCGCGCCGACGCCAGCTCTGGGTGCGCCTGAACATGGGCTCGCGGCGAGCCTTCGGGCCGGCGCAGGGGCTGGCGGCGCGCTTTCAGCGCCAGGAATCCTACCTTCAACTGCGCGATGACGTCGACCGGCTCGCCAGCTCACCTTACGTCAGGGGTGTGGTGCTTGTCTGCGACGACTTCGCCGAGGGAGCCGCGCGCACCGCCGACCTGCGCGAGCTGGTGGTGCGACTTCGCAGCGCCGGAAAACGCGTCGTGGTGCATACCCACTCGCTGACCGGCAACGACTTCGACCTGGCAAGCGCGAGCGATGAGACCCTGCTTACCCCCGGGGGCCGGCTCTACCTCTTCGGACGTCGCTTCGAAGAGATCTTCGCCGCGAAGCTTTTAGAGAAGGTCGGTGTGGCCGCTCAATTCGTGCACATCGGCCCCTTTAAGACGGCCGCCCACCGCATGATTCACGCGCACGGGACAACGCCCCAGCGCCTGATGATGACGCAACTTCTCGAAGGCCTGGAGCAGGAGCGCCTGGTGCGCCAGTCCGACGCGCTTCAAGTTACCCCGGCGGAGCTCGACGCCACCGTCTCAAAGATGCCGCTGGACGCGCGCAGCGCTCAGGCAATGGGCCTGGTCGGCCCGGAGCTCCACCGCTCACAGCTCAAAGATTACCTCGCCATGGGCGACCACCGCCACGCCTTCATCCCTCAGCCCGAGTTAACCCGCAGCGCCGGCCCCCCTGACACCGCCTCGTCAGCAGATGCACCCCACACACCCGCACACCACACCGTCGATCTCCGTAGCGCCGAAGACTGGCTGGCCAGCGACCCGGGACGCTTTCGCCCCATCCCGCTCTTCCGGCGCCGGGCGCGCGTCGCGGTGATGGACCTCTCCGGCATGATCGTGATGTCGGGCACCGAACTCCCCGGCCAGTCCGCAGCCAGCGTGGAGCCCTCCGAGGTCCTCCCGGTGCTCCACGCCCTGCGCCGGGATCCACGCGTGCGTGCAGTTGTTCTGCACATCAACTCGCCAGGCGGAAGCGCCCTGGCCAGCGAGATCCTCTGGGAAGCCATCGAGCGGCTCCGCAGGGAGAAGCCGGTCATCGCTTACTGCTCCGAGGTCGCGGCCAGCGGCGGCTACTACATGGCGGTGGCCTGCGACCGCATCCTCTGCCAGCCCGAGACGCTGACGGGCTCCATCGGCGTGATCGCCGGGAAGTTGGCGCTGCCCGGCGTCTTCGACAAACTCGATCTTCACGTGGAGCATCGCGAGCGCGATCCGGTGGGCCGCTTCCAGAGCCTCTCGACCCCCCTGCCCGAGCAGGCCCTCGGCAACCTCCAGGAAGATGCCCGCGCCTTCTACCGCATGTTTCTGCGCCGCGTCGGACACGCTCGCCAGCTTCCCCGCCGCCGATTGCACCGCTACGCGCGGGGACGCGTCTACACCGGACGCGACGCGCTGGCGCGGGGGCTTTGCGACGAGCTTGGCGGCTTTGATCGCGCGTTTGAGCTGGCCTGCGAACTGGCGGAAGTTCCCACCGCGCGCGCCGATCTTCATTTCGCCTCCCACCGGCGCGTCAGCCTGCCGGCGCTGCTTCGTCGCCAGGTCCGCACCGAACTCCCCGCCCTCTCCACCCTGGACACGCTGCGCACGGCCACCGCGCTGCTGCATCAAGAACAGCTCCTCGCCATCTGCCCGCTTCGCCCCGCCGACACCATCCCGTCTTGAAACCTTCGGCGCGCTCTGGCATCCCACCCACGCATCACCCTTAAGGGCCGCATCGCCCCGCTCGTTCCGCTGCGCCCCCTTGAACCCGCGCCCTTGCGCAACCACATTGAGCTCAGGTGCCGGCACCTACGTCGGCGCTCACCTTGAATTACGGAGCCCCCCATGGCCGAAGTCATCATCTACCGCACCCAGTACTGCCCCTACTGCGACATGGCCAAGCGCCTCTTTCGCGAACTCGACGTCCCCTTCGAAGAGATTGACGTCACCCACGATTCCGATGCCCGCGCCGAGCTCATCGAGCGCACTGGCGGCAAGCGCACCGTCCCCCAGATCTTCATCGACGGAAAATCGGTCGGAGGTTTCACCGACGTTCAGGCCCTGCAGCGCACCGGTGAGCTCAGCAAGATGCTGGGCGGCGAATGACCTCTCCGGGGTATCGCGCCCGTTAGAACCTCGACCCACACTCATATTCGCGTAAAGTACGACCAGCGTGCCCTGGCATTCTATGCCGGGGTTCGAGCACCTTTTTATGGCTCTAACTGCGGTGAGTATGTTGATGTTCAGAGCGCGATACATCCCCCTGGCCCTGGCGCCGATACTATCCCTGGGCGCTGCCTGTCAGACCGACACGGTGGCCTGCCAGCAAGACTCCGATTGTTTCTTGAACGAGCGCTGCTCGGCAGGATTCTGCGAGGCTCGCCCGTCCGTTGAGCCCGACGCGGGCAACGATGCCGCCGTGCCTGACGACCTTGACGCCGAGGACGATACGGCAGACGCACTCCCTCAACCGCCCGATCTTACCACCCTCTGCCCCCCCTCACAGCGCCCAGCCGAGTCTGGCGACCACACTCCAAACGTGGTCGCCCTGGCGCCCACCCACGCCTGCGCAATCGACGTGAGCGGACGCCTCTTCTGCTGGGGAGACAACGCGCGCGGCCAGCTGGGCGATGGCACCCTCGACCCGCAGCGCGTCCCAACCCGTGTGGCCCCCGCATGCTACTGGAACCGCATCGACATTGCCGGAGAGACCACCTGCGCCATCACCATCGATGATCAGCTCTTCTGCTGGGGCGACAACCGCTTCGGGCAGCTGGGTCAGGGAGATTTTGAAGATCGCCCCTACCCTGTGCTCATCCCCGGAGAGTGGTCCTCCGTCAGCGTGGGGCCGGACCGCGTCTGCGCCCGCGACAACGCCGGAGACACCTGGTGCTGGGGAAATAACGGGACGCGCCGCAACCTGCTCGGGGCCGAGAACCTGAATCCGCGCGAACCCTCCCCGGTGAAAGTCATTGCTGACTTCTATGCCATCGATATCACGCTGGGAAATGCGCACACCTGCGCGGTGCACCGCGAAGACCGACAGCTTTATTGCTGGGGAGACAACCTGCAAAACCAGATCGGCCCCGAGCTCGGCAGCGCCGGCTCTGCCACGCCCTTTTTCACCATGCGCAATTTCACCTGGCAGCATATCAGCGCCGCCGGGGACCACACCTGCGGCGTCCTGCTCGGCAACGACGATCGCAACATGTACTGCTGGGGGGATGACGCCGCACCCTACGGGCTTGTCGCTCCCGACAGCGAAGAGGCGCCCCACTACATCGGGGCCGACGGGCACTTCGGCTGGACCATCTTCACCAGCACCACCCACACCTGCAGCATCGACTTCAATATTGAGAACCAGACCTACGGCGGGATGATGTGCTGGGGCGAAAACGCTTCCGGTCAGGCCGTCCCGGACACCAACGCCCTGGTCGTGGAGACACCACAAAGCGTCAGCCTCCCCGATTCGGACGTTTATTTTGCCGCCGTCACCGATGGCGTGAGCTGCGCCCTGAGCGGCTTTCCGCAGCAGCTGCGCTGCTGGGGCAGCAACGAGCACGGCCTCCTGGCCACCGGTGATACCGAGCCTCGCGAAGGCCTCGTTGCCATCAGCCTGGAGCCCCGCTAAACGCGTTGGGTTGATTTCGCCCAGATAAACGCCCGCGCTCCAACTCGGAGCGCGGGCGTTTTCATTCAGGCCTCCGCTGGCCTATCGAAATAAGAAAGGCCGCGCCCTGCCGGGCGCGGCCTTCTTCATTCAGATGTACCCGGAGCTACCCGAGACGCCTTATTCGATGCCCGAGAAGACGAAGGGGTAGTTAATCACGCAGATACCACCGTCGGGCTTCTCAAAGCGCAGGCGGTCAATAACGCGCGTGATGCAGCTCTCCACCGAGGAGTTGTTCATCGTGGAGCTGGCGATCGCGGCGTTGGAGACCGAGCCGTCCAGCTGCACGCGCCAGGTCGCGGTGATGTTACCACTCAGGGTGGGGTTGGTCTGAAGCTCACGCTCGAAGCAGTGACGAATCGCGGCCTGACGGCTGCTGACCACCGAGCGGATATTGCCCGGGTCGCAGAAGTCACCGACGGCCGGCGCTCCGGTCGACATACGCGCTTCGACCTTACGCTCTTTCTTCTTGCCCAGCGCCGCGCCGGTGCCTTTGCCACCACCGGTGTCGACCTTACCCAGACCACCGACACGACCGAAGCCTTCGCCACCGCCGCCGCTTCCGCTGCCGCGCATGCCCATGCCACCCTGGCCGCGACCAATCTGCAGCTCGCCACCTTCACCGCTCATGGCGACGTTCATCTTGGAATCAAAACCTTCCGAGTTACCGAAGAGGTTGGCCAGCGGGCCGTCGCTGATGATGTTGTTGCTCAGCGCTTCGTGCACACCGATGTTCTTCACGTCGATCTCGTCGACCATCGGACCATCAACCTTCGGAATCTTGGAGTCAGGCATTTCTTCATCCGGGTCACCGAACTCGCCCTCTTCGCCGCCGGCTTTCTTGCCGGTGGTGTCTTCGGCGGGCTCTTCCACCTCTTCCTCTTCCTCAAGCGCCGCGTCGACATCATCGACCGCGAAGCGCGCGAAGCGGTCCATGACCTCAAGATCGGTGAGTTCGGGCTCAATCGGCTGCATCATCGCCGTGATCAAGAAGATCAGGTGCGCGATCGCCGCCACAATCAACGAGACCGAAAGCGGACCATCAAAGATCTCTTTGGGGCTGGTCCCGACAATCGCCTCCCCACGCTCAACGAGCTGGAAGAAGATGTTGACGTTACCCAGGTTAAGAACGCCCCAGTCGCCAAAGCTCAGGTCGACTTCATAGACGGTGGCCTTGCCCTCGTCGGTGCTTACCGTCCCGGACTTGGTAGCCTTGCCCTCATCAATGAGTTCTTCGAGGTCAAACTCCTCGTCATCGATGTGCAGCGCCGCTTCGATCTTATCGGTGAGGCGGATTTTATAACCCGACTCCTGACGCTCAAACACCTCAAGCGAGGCGGGAAGCCCCGGCGCCGGGACCGAGAAGACGTTCTTATCGTCTTCACCGATGGTGACTTTAGGCGCGCTATCTTTGGTGAACGTCAACTCTTGATAGATCGTCCCGTTCCAGACTAGCGCGACGCGCAGGTTATGATTCTTCGGCTTCACCAGGAGCTCCGTTCACTCGGTTTTATCACCATCTGGCCGCACGTGGTGCGACGACTCTCGCCGACGCGGTCGGCCCGAACACCGCTTCAGTATACCCGAAATCGGGCTCAGAAAGCGGACAAGGGAAGATACGTTTTGCGTTTTCCGGCGTCAAGCACCCCTTCAAAAGGGTCATCCATCACCGGAACACCGCGTAAAACCTACATCATACGACACCACACCATCAACCCTGCTGACAAAACACGATGCGCTGCGTCATCGCGCAACCTGATCACCTTTAGAATTTGCGAAGCACCTCTGCGTCTTTTACCGTCGCCCTCAGTACGGGGCGTGGCCCGCGACATACGCGACGAGTTGAGCATGGCATCCATCTTCACAACCACACGTTCACGCTTTTCTATTGCAGGCCCGGGTCCCCTGCCCCTTGCCCTCTGCCTCATTATGGTGTCGAGTTCGATGGTGGCGAATTCGGCCTTTGCTCAGGAGTCCGAGCCCCTGCAACGCGTCAAACCCGGCGAGCTGCAGAGTTTTGAGGATGTCCGCATCGAGCGCATCCGTCCGCATGAGCTCAGCGAGATCACCCCGGGCCTGGGGCGCCCTGAAATTGCCACCGCCGAGAGCGCCGACCTCCCTCGCCCCCTCAATCGTGAAGAGCTGGAGCGCCTGCGCGCCATCGCCAACACACGCACCTCGCTGATCATGGCGCTGGTCATGCCGCCGCGGCCCTATCGGCAGGTACCGATGGTCTACATCGGACACGCCGTCTGGGTGCAGCCGGCCCCTGACCGGGCGCCGATCCTGATGAGCACATCCGACTGGCTCACAGACGCGAAGCAGATCTTCCTCATCGACGACGCCACCGCAGCCGCCATGCGCGAGCACGGGATTCCCCTGGCCAGCCGGCCCTCCCCCGGCACAAGCCGCCCCTCCGGCGAGGGCATCGAAGATCTCTTAAAAGAAGTTGGTGATGTGCTCATCGAGCTTCGCGCCGACCGTAGAGAGCCCAACCTCAACCTGGCTCACCTGAGCTTCGTCTCCGACGAGGCGGAAGCTCGCAGCCGGCCTCAATCCGGTTGGCCGCTCCATGACACCAGCCGACCGGCCCCGCCCATGATCTTTGCCTACTCCCCGGAGCGCCCGGGGCTCATTGAGCCGGTGCAAATCCACGATCTTCGCACGTTGGACGAGGCCTTTCAGTTCTACCTGCCCACCACATCGACCGCGATCCTCGGCGCGCCGCTCTTCTCCAACACCGGACGCCTTGTAGCGTTGAACGCGCTTCGCCACCCGGAGCGTGGCGAGGTCGGCCTGGCGGTGCCCCCCGGCGCGCTTAAGCATTTTGTCGACTCGCTCTCAAAAGACTGAGCCACGCGCGATGCCAACCTCTCCTTCAGGCAACGACGATGACCTCGTCGCGGGCGTCCAGGACGCGCTGCAACGCGCCGGAATCACCGCGGGCGACACCTTGCTTCTTGCCTGGAGCGGCGGGCGCGACTCCACCGTCTTACTCGATCTTCTCCGAAGACTTGCCACGCCACTTCAACTGAACCTGGTGGCCGCGCATATCGATCACGCCATGCGGGAGAGCTCCACGCGTGACGCCGCGCATTGCGAGGAGCAGGCCCACAGGTTCGGGCTATGCTTTGAGCGCGTCACCCTCACTGCGGGCCAGGTCACAAGCCAGGGCGAGGCGCGCGAGGCCCGCTACCTCAAGCTGGCCGAGCTTGCATTAGCTCACCGCGCCCGCGCAGTGCTCACCGCCCATCACGGCGACGATCGCCTGGAGAGCGCGCTGATCAACCTGCTGCGCGGGAGCGGGCTTGATGGCCTGGCAACCTTGCAAGAAGACGCAACGCTTCGCATTGAACATCACAACCTGCGGGTGCTCCGCCCCTTACTCTTCGCCTCAGCCCGCCAGGTCGCAGATTATGCACGTGAGCGCAACCTCACCTGGGTCGACGACCCCACCAACGCCACCGACCACTACCTGCGCAACCGCATCCGCCAGCAGGTGACCCCCCAGCTCCGAGCGATCGCCGGCGAGTTAAGCCCGGCGCGCCGCACGCTGGCCAACCTTGAGTCGGAGCATGAGGCCGCCGAGCACGCTGCAAATCAGCTCGAAACACGCGCTCGACGCCCGGCGCTGGAGCCCGACACACACGCCTTCGATGCCCACCTGCTCCTGAGCGCCCCACGCGCCCTCTGTTTCCGCGTCATCCTGCGCATCGCGCCCGCCTTCGACCGCGAGACCCTAGAGCGCATCGCAGCGCTCCTGCCCGACGCCTTCTCCATCACCCCGAAACATCTCAGCGCCCCGGGTTTTCTGGTCCGCGCGAGCCACGGCCGCCTGACGCTGCTCCCCGCCCGTCAGCGGGGCGGGCGCGATCGACTCCACCCCACGGCATCGCCAATAAAGATCGCCGCGACACCTCGGGGTGCACTCGACTGGCAGGGCTCCCACGTTCGGTGGTCGATCCTTCCCCGGGCGCAGGCCGCCCCCGACCACCCCGCGCGCCCCTGGCGCTGCCTGCTCCCGGCCCCCGCCGCACATCATCCACTCACGCTGCGCGGCTACCTCCCCGGCGACACGCTCACCCGCACTCGCCAGGATGGCACCCCGCAGAAGATCAAAGCCAGCGCGGTCTTTCAGGCCGCGCGCATCGGGGCCGACACGCGCTGGTGCTGGCCCTGTGTCGCCGACGCCTCCAACGACCTGATCTGGATCGCCGGCCTCTCCACCTCTTTCCCCCCGGATCCAACACACGCCAGCAGGCAAGTTTTGGAGGTGATCGTGCGCCCTTCCGCCGCCCTGAGTGCAATTCTTCAATGGCAGCGGAAATAACACCCCCTGAAAATCCCTTCTCCCCATCGACGCCGCTCGCATCATCCGCGGCCCCGCATCAGGGAAGCTCAAGCGCAGGCTGCGCTGTTGAACGCCCTTATGCGAGGTGTTATAGCTTGTCGGTCCGGCCGCCCGCATTTCATGCCCCCGCCGGACTCCCGCGCGCCAGCTCAGGTTTGCCCCTTAATGGCTCGCCATATACTCGACTTCGACGAGGCCAAACGTGCTCAACAAGATCCCCCTCCGCGCATC
Organism: Lujinxingia vulgaris; assembly: GCF_007997015.1. NCBI lineage: Bacteria > Deltaproteobacteria > Bradymonadales > Lujinxingiaceae > Lujinxingia > Lujinxingia vulgaris. The sequence goes on along the minus strand of NZ_VOSM01000002.1, from coordinate 715,092 downwards.
ACTGATCTGGGGTATTCTCATCATCATGGTCGTGGTGGTTTTCAACATCATGACCGACACCTCCATCGACTCCTCCGAGATCTCCTTCAGTCAGTTCCGCAATGCGGTGGAGACGGGGCAGGTCGAAGAGGTCACCATCAAAGACCTCGAGGTCAAGGGCACCTTCTCCGAGGAGTTCGCCCGGGAGCACCACGAGGGTAAAACCGAATTCAACACCGTCGGACCTGTGGGCGAAGATCTTCAGGACATGCTCGCTGCCCAGCAGATCGAGTTCTCCTTTGATCGTGCCGACGAAGACGGCGTCTGGAAGACGATCCTTGTGACTTCCATCCCGCTGATTCTGCTGGTGATGGTCCTGATCTTCTTTATGCGCCAGTTCCAGGGCGGCGGCGGTGGCCGCGCGATGACGTTTGGGAAGTCGCGGGCGCGCCTGCTCAACGAAAATCAGAACAAAGTCACCTTCAACGACATCGCCGGCATCGATGAGGCTAAAGAGGAGCTCCAGGAGATCGTCGAGTTCCTCAAGAACCCCAAGAAGTTCACCCGTCTGGGCGGTCGCATCCCCAAAGGCGTCCTGCTGATGGGCTCGCCGGGTACCGGTAAGACCCTTCTGGCGCGCGGTGTGGCCGGCGAAGCGGGTGTTCCCTTCTTCTCGATCTCCGGCTCGGACTTTGTGGAGATGTTTGTGGGCGTGGGCGCCTCGCGTGTTCGCGACCTCTTTGAGCAGGGCAAGAAGAACGCCCCCTGCATCATCTTCATTGACGAGATCGACGCCGTCGGTCGTCACCGTGGCTCCGGCATGGGCGGCGGGCACGATGAGCGCGAGCAGACGCTCAACCAGCTCCTCGTCGAGATGGACGGCTTTGAGTCCAACGAAGGCGTCATCCTCATCGCCGCGACCAACCGCGCCGACGTCCTCGACCCGGCGCTGCTTCGCCCGGGCCGCTTCGACCGCCGCGTGATGGTCGCCCCGCCGGACGTCCGTGGACGCGAGCAGATCCTCAAGATCCACACCCGCCGCACCCCGATTGGCAAGACCGTCGATCTCAAAGATATTGCCCGCGGCACCCCGGGCTTCTCCGGTGCGGATCTTGAGAACCTGGTCAACGAAGCCGCCCTGCTCGCTGCGCGCTCCAACAAAGATCGCGTTGAGGCCATCGACTTCGAAGAGGCCAAAGACAAGGTCCTGATGGGCGCAGAGCGCAAGAGCATCGTGCTCACCGACGACGAGAAGGCCGTCACCGCCTACCACGAGTCGGGCCACGCCATTGTCGCCCTGCGACAGGCCAACACCGATCCGGTGCATAAGGTCACGATCATCCCGCGTGGTCGCGCCCTGGGTGTGACCCAGCAGCTTCCCACCAAAGATCGCTACAACCTCAACCGCGACTACGTGCTGGAGCGCATCGCGGTGATGATGGGCGGTCGCGCCGCCGAAGAGCTGATTTACAACCAGTTCACCACCGGCGCCGGTCAGGACATCAAGGTCGCCACCAACCTGGCCCGCCAGATGGTCTGCGAGTGGGGCATGAGCGAGAAGATCGGCCCGCTCTTCTATGGCGAATCGCAGGAAGCCAGCCTCAGCACCACGCGCCCCTACAGCGAAGACCTCGCCCGTGAGATCGACGCCGAGGTGCGCCGCATCGTCAAAGAGGCCTACCAGCACGCCTACCAGCTGCTTGAAGAGAACCGCGAGCTGCTTGAGTTGATGACCGAAGCGCTCCTGGAGTTTGAGGCGCTCGACGCCGACGAGATCCGCTACCTGGCCGAAGAGGGCAAACTCGACTGGATCCGCGAGGAACGCCAGAAGAAGATGGCCGAAGAAGCTGAGGAGGCCGATAAGGCTCCCAAGACCGGCTTCGCCTCCAAGATCAAAGAGCAGGTCCCGCCGGTGGGTCCGAACCTGGCGCCGTCCAACACCTGATGATGGCTGAGTAACCATGGCTTTTCTGGCAGCCCCCCGGCCCAGAGCACACGTGCCGACCCTCGAGGTCGGCACGCGCGCTCTGCCCTTTGGCAACCGCGCCTACATCATGGGCGTGGTCAACGTCACCCCGGACTCCTTCTCCGACGGCGGCGAATTTTTCGACGCCGATCGCGCCATCGCCCACGGCGTTGAGCTTGCGCAGGCCGGCGCCGACATCCTGGACATCGGCGGCGAGTCGACGCGCCCCGGCGCAGAGCCTGTGAGCCTGGAGGAAGAGCTGCGCCGCGTGATCCCCGTCGTTGAGGGGCTCGCACAGCGCACCGACGCCTGGCTCTCGGTCGACACCTACAAGGCCGAGGTCGCCCGCCAGGCCATCGCCGCCGGCGCCCATATCATCAACGACATCAGCGCGATGACCTTTGACGTCTCCATGATCGAGGTCATCGCCAACCACGATGTGGGGGTGGTGCTCATGCACACCCGCGACCGCCCGCAGACCATGCAAGACGATCTCAGCGAGGGCGACATCGTCGCAGAGGTCATCGAACACCTTGCAGATCGCCTGCGTGTGGCGCAAAACGCGGGCATCGCCCCCCGGCGCGTGCTCCTCGATCCGGGCATTGGGTTTGGTAAGAGTGTGGCTCAAAACTTCCGGCTTATCCGCGAGCTGGGCCGACTTCGTGAGCTTGGCTGCCCGATTGTGCTGGGCACCAGCCGCAAAAGCCTCATCGGCGCGGTCACCGGGCGTGCGGCCAACGATCGGTTGATGGGGACTGCGGCGACGGTGGCCTGCGGCATCTTCGCCGGCGCCGACATCGTGCGCGTGCATGACGTCGCCGAACTTGTGGATGTGGTCCGCGTCAGCGAAGCCCTCTGCGCGATGGAGGATATGACGTGCGCGCTTCTTTGATTTCGATACGCAATTTTTTTGCTACCCCGGGCGCTCTGGTTCACCATAGCCCCACTCGCGTCTCGGGGCGCCTCACCTGTTGAGTTAGCCTACCTCACGTCGCGCCGGGCGACGTCTACTGGCAGCGCATGGATCTTCTCTTCGACATCTTCCGGGTGGACTCAGGCTGGCAAGCCTTTTTCACCATCCTGGACATGACGATCGTCTTTATCGTCATCTACCGGGTGCTCTTGCTCATCAAGGGCACGCGCGCGCTGCAGATGTTGTTCGGGCTGATCTTTATCCTGATCTTCTTTTACATCTCGCAGGAAGATTATCTTAATCTGGCCACGACCCACTGGTTGATCGATATGTTTATCGCCAACCTGATCATTATCGTGGTCATCATCTTCCAGCACGATATCCGCCGCGCGCTCGCGCAGGTGGGCCGCGCGCCGCTGCTCGGCGGCGCCCGCTCCTATGAGGAGACCTCGGTTCTGGAGGAAGTCGTCAAAGCCTGCGTGATGCTCTCCAGCCGCAAGCTCGGCGCGCTCATCGCCATTGAACGTGAGGCCGATTTGAGTCACTTCACCGAGGAGGGCATCAAGCTCGACGCGGTCGTGACCAAAGATGTGCTCTTCACCCTCTTTTTGCCCGAACACCAGAACCCGCTGCACGACGGCGCGGTCATCATTCAGAAGGGGCGCGTCTCGGCGGCCGGCTGCTTTTTGCCGCTGACCATCAACCCGCGCGTCGAGAAGACGCTGGGGACCCGTCACCGCGCCGGCATCGGCGTGACCGAAGATACCGACGCGGCCGTGGCGATCGTCAGCGAAGAGACCGGCACCATCTCGATTGCCTATGAGGGCGAGCTGCACCGGGACCTGGACGCCAACGAGATGCGCTCGCTGCTGCAGAAGATCTACCGCGCCGGTACCACCGCCGCGCCGGCCGGCTCGTTGCTGGAGCGCCTGAAGTTCGGCTCCCAGGATCGCGACACGCCAGCCCAACCCGCCAGCGATGAGGCCGAGAAGGACGAGGTCTCCTCATGAGTTCTCTGACGCTGCGCACGGTGCTGCAACGCATCTTCGTGCACAACTTCTCGCTGAAGTTCATCGCCGCCGTGCTCACTCTGGCCCTTTACATCTGGGTCAGCGAGGATCGCGAGACGGTGGTCGCGAGCTTTGCGCCGGTACGCATCGTGGTGCCCGAAAACCAGGTGCTCGTCTCCGACCCGCTCGACCGGGTCAAGGTCACCATCCGCGGGCGCTGGTCGGACATCAACCGCTTTGATCCGAGCAATCTTGAGCCCATCCGCCTGGACCTGACGCCGGCCGACACCGACTCCATCGTCACGATCAGCGGCAATATGGTGCGCGTGCCGCCGGGGTTGCGGGTGGTCTCGATTGAGCCGAGCTCGATGTATGTGGAGCTTGAGCCCGAGGCCCAGCGCGTGGTGCCGATCATCCCGCAGACCACCGGTGAACCTCAGAGCTCCTATGTGGTCGAGGGGGTCGATGTGACGCCGAGGCGCGTGACCATCCGCGGGCCGCGCTCGCGCCTGGAACGCATCAACTCGGTGCAGACCGAGCCTGTCGACGTGGGCAACCGCAGCGAATCTTTTGAGCGCAACGTGCAACTGCGCGTCGAAGACGGCCTGGTGCGCGTGGAGTACGACAGCCGCATCAGCGTGCGGGTGCGCATCGGCTCGGAACTTATCACCCGCACCCTGGAAGACGTCCCCATCACCGGTGTGAACACCTCACTCGAGGCCAGCATCTCGCCGGCCACAACCTCGGTGACGGTGCGCGGTCCGCGTGGCCTGGTCGAGGCCCTCGACCCGGACGTGGTGCGCGCCGAGATCGATCTGAGCGACGAAGATCGTCGCCCGCCGGGCACCTTCTCCAAGACCGTGGAGATTCAGAACCTGCCGCCCGGCGTGGAGATGACCCGCGTTTACCCGGATCGCTTCCGCGTTATCACCACCGAGCGCTGAGCTGGCTTGCCGGCGATTCATCCGGTGCCGAGCTTCCCCGACACTTGCCTTGAAGTCCCCGGCCCGGCTTTAGCGGCCTCCCCGATCATGCTATGCACTGGGCGCGCGCGCGTAAGCGCGCCGCGCTGACGACGGCCTCTCACCCAGAAGGGACCACGCCATGACCACCCGACAGCTTTTTGGAACCGACGGCATCCGCGGCGTCGCTAACCAGTACCCGATGACCGCAGACCTGGCGGTGCGCCTGGGCCAGGCCATCGCGCAGCATTTTAAATGCCGCCCCGACGAGCGCCCCTTTGGCCACCGCACGCGCATCGTCATCGGAAAGGATACGCGCATCTCCGGCTACATGTTTGAGTCGGGCCTGGCCGCGGGCATCACCTCGATGGGCGCCGACGTGCAACTTGTCGGCCCGCTTCCCACCCCGGGCATCTCCTTTCTGACCACCGGGATGCGCGCCGACGCCGGCATCGTCATCAGCGCCAGCCACAACGCCTACCAGGATAACGGCATCAAGATCTTCGCCTCCGACGGCTTCAAGCTCCCCGATGAGGTGGAGCTGGCCATCGAAGATCTGGTGTTGAACGAAGGCAAGATTCAACCCAACACCGACCGCATCGGCAAAGCCGCGCGCATCGATGACGCCACCGGCCGCTACATCGTCTTTCTCAAAAACACCTTCCCGCGCGACCTTACCCTCGACGGGCTGCGCGTGGTTGTCGACTGCGCCAATGGCGCCGCCTACAAGGTTGCCCCGGCGGTGCTGCGCGAGCTCGGCGCCGAGGTCTTCACCCTGGGCGTGGATCCCGACGGCTACAACATCAACCAGGACTGCGGCAGCCTCCACCCGCACAACACCGCGCGCCGCGTGCGGGAGACCCGTGCCGATGTGGGCATCACGCTCGATGGCGACGCCGACCGGCTCATCCTCATCGATGAGAACGGCGACATCGTCGACGGCGACGGCATCCTGGCGCTCTGCGCCATCCACCTCCATGAGCAGGGCAAGCTTGCCGACAACACCCTCGTCACCACGGTGATGAGCAACGTGGGGCTGGAGGTCGCGCTTCAAAAACGCGGCATCAACCTTGTACGCACCTCAGTGGGCGACCGCTACGTGGTCGAAGAGATGCGCAACGGCGGCTACACCCTGGGCGGTGAGCAGAGCGGCCATATGATCTTTTTGGAGCACTCCACCACCGGCGACGGCATGCTCGCTGCACTTCAGGTGCTGGCGATCATGCAGCGCCAGAAGTGTCCGCTGAGCAGGCTTGCGCAGGTCATGAAGCCCTTTCCCCAGGTGCTGCTCAACCTGAAGGTTCGCGAGAAACCCCCACTCGAAGAGCTCGAGGCGTTTCAGAAGATGGTCCGCCAGGTCGAGAGCGAGCTCGCCGGCGAGGGCCGCGTGTTGGCGCGTTATTCGGGTACGGAGGCCAAGGCCCGCATTATGGTCGAGGGCCCCGATCAGCTGAAAGTACGCGCCTACGCCGAGGCGCTTCACGCCCAGCTGCGCGAGCTCATCGGCGCTTAAGTATGTTGATCTTTTCATGATTGCTTTGAGGAGTGTTTGATGAACCCCACCCGTATGCGCCCCCGCCTGGGCGTCAACGTCGATCATGTTGCCACCATCCGTCAGGCCCGCGGCACCCGCTACCCCGATCCGGTGAGCGCTGCGGCGATCGCCGAGCTCGCAGGCGCCGACCAGATCACCATTCACCTGCGTGAAGATCGCCGCCACATCCAGGACCGCGATCTGCGCGTCCTGCGCGAAACGGTGCAGACCCGTCTCAACCTGGAGATGGCCGCCACCGACGAGATGTACACGATCGCCATGGAGGTGCGCCCCGACATGATCACGCTGGTGCCGGAGCGCCGCGAGGAGCAAACCACCGAGGGCGGCCTGGCCGTCGTGGGCCAGGAGAAGTCGCTGGGGCCATACCTGGAGCGCCTGCGTCGATGCGGAGCCCACTTAAGCCTCTTCATCGATCCGGATCCCGCCCAGATCGAGGCCAGCGCTGGTCTCGGCGTCGACATCGTCGAGCTGCATACCGGCGACTTCTGTGAGGCGGCCCCTGAGTTTACCAACACGCTCGTCCCGTCGGAGTTTGAACACGACCACGAGTGGCGTCGCCTGCGTGACGCCGCCTCCCGGGCGGCCAGCGCCGGTCTCACCGTCGCCGCCGGCCACGGTCTGGACTACAAAAACGTGCTCGCCGTGGCCGCTATCCCCGAATTCGAGGAGTTCAACATCGGCCACAGCATCGTCGCCCGCGCCATCTACGTGGGCTTTGAGCGCGCGGTCGCCGAGATGATCGAAGCGCTGGCTGAAGGCCGCGGCCTGGCCGAGTGACGTGTCTGTCCGGCAGGGCTCTCCCCTGCCCTGATTTAGCGCCGAAGTGACCTATGCACCTTGTGACCCCTGAGTCGATGCGTGAGATGGATCGCCGAACCATTGAGGCGATCGGAGTCCCGGCCGAAGTGCTGATGGAGCGCGCCGCGCGCGGCGCGCTTGATGTCCTGCTGACGCATTTTCGCCCCTCGCCAGGCGCGCGCATCGGGGTACTCTGCGGCATGGGAAACAACGGCGGCGACGGCGTCGCGCTCGCCACGATGCTCGATCATCTGGGCTACCACCCGGTGCTCGTGCTCATGGGTACCCCGGAGCGTTTCGGCCCCGAAGCGCAGCGTTTTCATAAGGTCGCCGAGAACCTCATCGGCGACCGCCACCAGCTCAACGGGCTCGACGCCGCCGGGGTACGCCACGCGTTGAGCTCACTGCCTCCCTGCCAGCTGTGGTGCGACGCGCTGCTGGGCACCGGCCTCGATCGCCCCGTGGAAGGGCGCTTTGCCTCGGCGGTGAAGTTTCTCAACGAACAGCCCGCTCCGGTGTTTGCACTCGATACACCCAGCGGCCTCGACGGGCGCACCGGACAGGTGCTCGGCATCTGCACCCAGGCCGAGGTCACCGCGACCTTTGGTTTTCCCAAGATCGGGCAGCTTCTCGATCCGGCCCGAGGTTTTATCGGCATGCTCTGCCCGATCGATATCGGGATTCCCGCCCGGGTTCGCGACGCGGTCGGCGTGGAGGCGTTCGCGTTGGACGCCGACTGGCTCAAAGGGAAGATCCCGGCGCGGCCCACCCACGCTCATAAGGGCTCGGTGGGCAAGGTTGCGCTCATCGGCGGTCGCGCGCCGACCACCGGCGCGCTGACCATGGCCGCGCGCGGCGCGCTCCTGGGCGGCGCGGGGCTCATCTTCCCGGGCACCGATCCGCAGGGGGCGCTCAGCGCTCGCACCATCGCCGAGTTGATGCCGCGCCCGATCTTCGGCGACGCCGGTGAGCTGCACGCCGATGCGCTCAGCCAACTTCTGGACAAGAGCGATACGCTTGTGATCGGCCCGGGGCTCGGCACCGACCAGGCCGCACGCCAGGCGCTGCGTCACTGCCTCACCGCCACGCCGCGCCCCACCGTCATCGACGCCGACGCGCTCACGCTCCTGGCCCAGAATCGCGATCTTTTTCAGGCCGCCTGCGACCTGGCGGCATGCGTGCCGGTCGTACTCACCCCCCACCCCGGTGAGCTCGCGCGCCTGCTTGACCGCAGCGTCGACGAGGTCCTGAGCGATACGGTGGCCGCCACCCGCGAACTTCTCGCGCGCATCTCGGCGGTGATCGTGCATAAGAGCGCCGCGACGGTGGTCGCCGCCTCCGACAGCCCGTTGGGCCTCAACCGCACCGGCAACCCCGGGATGGCCACCGGCGGCATGGGTGATGTGCTCAGCGGTCTTATCGCCGCCTCGCTCAACGACCACCCCGACAACCCATGGCAGGCTGCCGCCATCGCCGTCTGCGTGCATGGACTGGCCGGCGACGCCGCCCGTAAAAAGGTGGGCACGCGTGCCACCACGCCCGGCGCACTCCTGGACGAACTCGGAGGGGTCTGGCGCAGGTTTGAGGCATGAAGCTCGGGCGTGGCCACCTCGGCATCCTCGCGATGACGGCAGCGCTCGCGCTGCCGGGCCTTGTGGGTTGCGATACGCCCTCCGATCCGGCGGCGCTGGGCACACTCTGCCTGCCCGCGACGCAGGGATGCCCCGATGCGGTGAGCCTCTCCCGCAGCGGTGTTGGCCGAAACGCGCTGGAGGTGGAGATCGCCACCGGGCTCGACGAGAGCGCCGCGCTCACGCTGACCATCACCACCCCTACCGATATCGGCCTCCCCTCCGAGACGCCGCGCGTCGATGAGCGCTGGCTCCTCGCCACCCGCGAGTACACCCTCGGCCCCGGTGAGCGCGTCGTCGAGCGCATCGAACCCTCCGAGCTGACCGTGGCGCCGGAGCTTACGCTGGAGCTTACGAGCAACGGCTCTGCCGGCCCGGTTGAGCTGAACTACCTCCTGATCTCGGAGCCCCTGGAGTGCATCGACGATAACGACTGCGCCCGCCGCGAGCGCTGTGAGCCCGTGTACGGACGCTGTGCCAACTGCCTGAGCGACTCCGACTGCGCGCCCACCCAGAGCTGCTCGCGAGAAAGCGGTCGCTGCTTTCCTGAGGCGCAGACCGGCTGCCAGACCACCTCCGGCGGTGGCCCGGCCGCCCTGCTAACGCTGCTAACGGCGTTGATCCTTCTGGCATGGAGACGTCGCCAGGGGCCCGCAGGGCCCGCCGCTTTCGCTGCAGCCACCCTCACCCTCGCCATGCTCACGCTGACTCCCGGTGAAGCCAGGGCGGCCCCGGGAGCCTCATTGAGCACGGGAGGTGGCCTGCGCCTGCTAATGGGAGAGGTCGCCACCGGTGCAAGCCCCGGCTGGGGCGTGGCTCTCAACCAGGAGTTTCGCTGGCGGTTTGCCGGCATGAGCCTGCACTTTATGAGCGGCAACCACGCCACGACCAACGACAGCCCGCCCTTTGATGCGAACGCCCAGACCTTCGCGTTGGGCGGGGGGCCCCGGGGATATTACCCGATCGGGCCGGTCGAGGCGCAGCTCGGCCTGGACTACATGCGCGTGGGCCTGGCCGGCACGGGGCTCGTTCAGAACACGGGCCTGGATCGCGACTTTCACGCGCTGGGAGGCGTGGCCGGAGCGCGCTGGAGTTTTGGGGATTTTCACCTGATCGGCCGCGCTACCTACCACCAGCTCGTCGACGCCTCAGGGGGCATGCTGGGCGTGGACCTGATGGTCGGCATGGGCTTTTAAGGGCGCCGCAAGGCAGCAACCAGACTCAGCTGGAGCGCTTCGACTCTTTCTCGCGCAGCTCTTTGAGGCGCGCCTTGAGCTTGCGGCGGCTGAGCACCCGGGCTTCGACCAACATCTCGGCCAGCGATTGCAGGATCGCCTTCTGGTACTCCACCTCACGCTCCAGGCGAGTGATGTGCTGACGCTGGCGGGCGACGACCTGCGCGAGCGTCGGCTCGTTCTCGGCGCCGTCATGATCATCGTTATCCAGAAACCCGAAGGGCTGGCGATCGATGGGGAAAAGCCCGGACTCACCGCTGTCGAAGCCGGGGGCCGAGCTCTGGTTGGGGTCGAGCGGGATCAAGCCGGAGCCGGTGCGGCTGTTGTAGTGGCTGTGGCTCCCGGTGCGGCCGCGGCGCTCAAAGCCGGAATTATTAAGTCGGCTGGAGCTGGACTGCTCGTAGGCATCGGAAGATGCGTCGAGCTCCGCATCAAAATCATTGAGCGCACCGGCCATATCGCCAAAATCACGCTCCGGCGCGCCCGCCCCCCCGGAGCTTCGCCGCGGCGAAGGCGGTGAGCTTGAAGCAACGCCTCGTGGCGCCCCGGCGCGCGCCGAACTTCCGGCGTCCGATCCGCTTCGCAGCGCGCTGGCCGCAGGCTTCGGTGTCTGCCGCGGCGCGCTCTCTTTGCCGAGCTGATGCTCCTCCAACGCGTCGGTGAACGCGTCTTCGAAGCCATCAAAAAAATCTTCCCCGGGCTGCGGTCCCGGGCTGGTGCTCTCACTGAGACTGGGCCTGGCGCCGCCGCCCCGGGCGTTTTTCACCAGATCAAAGAAAGGGTTATCTTCGGTGGCGGCGTGCAGATCGACCTGGCGGGTGGGGCCGCTGTCGTCGAGATGCACCACGCGTGTGGCCGGCTCGTGGGCGTCTCCCGGCATATGGCGCGGCGGCCGCGCTCGGGCCATCGCCGGGGGTTGCACCGGCGCGGCGACCGTCTTATCGGCGGCGTGATCGTGGTTGTAATGCCGAAAAATCTCGCGCTCCAGCGTGGAGCGCGGCGCGATGACCAGCGATGGCGAAATGCCCGTGGCCTCACGAACCTCCTGAAGCACCGGACGGGCGCGGTCGGCATCAAAGACCGCAACTTCCAGCTCACCGCCGGCCTCGTTGTAGGTGATCGCAAGCACACCAAACTCGTCAGCGCGCTCCGAGCTGACCAGCGCCAGAGCCTCGGGCTGGGCCTGGATGGAAGGTCGCTCGTGAACGCGAAGTCCCAGATGTTCGGCGATGGCGCGGGCGAGCTGGCGCTCATCGACGCCGGCGCGCGTGATCAGTTCCTCGACCACCGAGCCTTTCGACATGGAGGCGCGCAACACACAACGCTGAATGTCCTGTCGGCTGACCACCTGCTGCGCGACCAGATGGTCGACAAGTTGGCGTTCCATGGGCAATGGCCCCTGTATTCAGACAATAAGTGAACTTCTGTAGCGAGCTAGACCCGGCCAATCTAATACGCGGAGGGAAGGGAAGGCAAAGCGTTTTGCCCGCGCCCCTCGATCTGGGTGATTCGCGCGCGCAGCGATCGCTGCACCGACCGCTTCGGCAGCTCAAAGCGCATGGCGATCTCACTGAGGATCAGCTGCCCGCTCTCCACATCCCAGAGCAGCACTCCCTCACCCTGCCCTTTCACGTGAAGCGCATCATGTGACGAAGTTTCGTGAACGTCGCGCAGCTCCGTGGTGATGCGCCGCTCGATCCAGAGGGCAGGTCGGCCTTGATGCATCATATAATCCCGCAGGCGATCTTCGACGCGCACATCCCCGGCAAGAGAGAGCTCGGATGTGGCCCCTGGAAGCGCAGCGATCATCCCCGCATGATCCAGCCGGTAGTGCCAGCGCTCGCCAGGCAGGCGGGCATCCAGCGGGAAGCGTGGTGAGAGAAGTCGGTGCAACTCATCGACCAGCGCGAGACTCCACGCACCGGCGCGCTCGCCACCGCGCCCCCACTCCGACCGACCTCCGGCGCCCATCCCATCATGCGCACGCTGATAGACCGCCCCTCTTAGCGCCCGTTGCTCCTGCGCGGCCCGAAACCCGATCAGCGGCTCCCCGGGCCCCCAGACCTCCAACGCCGCCGACGCCACCTCCACGCGCTGCTCCAACCCCTGGTCGCCCTCACGCTCTCCGGTCGACCACAGCGACGCCACCTCCAGACTTAACCCGCTGGCCTCATTGGCCTCGCCACCGCCATCCTCCTCCCAGCGCGCCACCAGGCGGTAGCCCACCGAAGGATGCGGGCGGTAGCGCATCTCAAACGCTTCCCCCGGCGTCGGCGCGCTCTGCCAGTCCGGCGAGCTGAGAGTCGCCGGAAGCGCCGCATCGGAGGCCGCATCCGACCTCGCGTCCTCGCCAGCGCCGGGGGGCTCCAGCGCCCAGATCCCCGCCAACGTCGCCACCAACCAGGCGCCGAGCAACATCGGATAGCGCTGCTGACCGACCCTTGCCCGCCCCTCACTGGTCTGTGAATCCCGCAAAACACGCTCCAGAAAACGTAGGAGCCTTGACGCTATCGCATCCGCAGCGCGATCTTCAACGCCGCTGCACCTCCCCTCCCCTCGATGAGTTTCCCCGATGACATCTCGACGCTTTGAATGCACACGCTGCCAGCGCTGCTGCGCGCGCCCCGGCCAGGTGGAGTTCAGCGCGCCGGAGGCCTTTCTGGCGGCCTCATTTCTGCAACTTCCCCTGGCCGAACTCACCGAGGCGTATATGCAGCCCGAGGGTGATGGCTGGATCATCGACGTCGATGAAGGCTCACCCTGCCCCTTTCTGGGAAAAGATGGGTGTGTGATCCACTCGGTTAAACCCTCCCAATGCCGCACTTACCCCTTCTGGCCCGAGCTCATCGACGAGCCCGGCGCCTGGCAGGCCGAGGCCGCCTGGTGTGAGGGTATCGGGCAAGGCCCGGTCTACGACGATGATGCTATCGCCGCGATCCTCAATGGCGAGGGCGACACCTTTGAAAACGACTCCGAGCCGTCCTGAAGGCGCTCGCCATTCCGCCCCATCACCAGGCCGGATGGACGCTTAGCCAAGCGCCGCCGCAAAGGCTGAGACCGCCTCGCTGACACGCGCTCGCGCATCACTGAGTTCATCGACGCTGAGCGCTCGGGTGCCCAGCCCGAGCAGGAGCGTATCCACCGGCACCGCCTCACCGTCGCCGGCAGGATGGGCGCGTCGCGTGGTCTCCAGCCCCTCGCCAGGCACCACCGCACCAAAGATCCCGTCGACGTCGCGGTAGGGCCAGTCGCGCACAAGCTCAAAGAAGTCGCGCGCGGCCTCAATCGCCTCTTCACGCTCCAGCTCCCGGGCGGTCGGGTAGGCGCCGCGCTCGGTCGCTGCCAGCTCAAAAAAGGTGCGGATAAGCCGCGGGTTGGTGATCACCAGCCCGTACAGGTAGGAGTCGGGCACCGCGGCGATCACAAGCGCCACCTCCTCGCGCTTGAGCACCGCGTGCGCCGCGCACAGGTAATCCTCACAGATGAAGCGGTCGTACACACCGCAATCTCGCCCGTCGACGCCGTTGTTTTGAAGGGGATGCACCAGACAACCCACGCGTCCCGCAGGATCAAGCCCGTCGAGAAGTCCCAGAAAGGGACAACTCGCGAGCTCTCCAAGCAACTTCACCGCAGGCGGATCTTCCCACCGCGCGCGAAACGCCCGAAGCGAGGCCTCATCCTCAATCGAGGCATCCTTGCGAAACGCCCGGGTGCGCTCGACCAGACGCGCCATCAACGCAGGCTCATCGCTTTTGCGATGGTTGTACATCCCGCAGCACGCCCCGCAGCTCTTTTTACCATCGGGATGACAAAGCGCGCGGCGCGCGCTGCTCTCTGAGACTCCGGCGTCCACCCTCAGTCACACTCCTGCTGGGCGTTGAGCAGGCGCGCGCCCTGGGGCGCCTCAAACTCAAAGCCGCTGTCGGGCAGGTTGCGGTTTACGCGGGTGTTCTGAAACACGATCTCATTGGTGTTCCCGTAGGGATCGTAGACGGTGGTGCGGGTCACCTGGAAGGTCTGCGGATCCACCCGGAAACGCAGCTCCCGGTAATGCGGCGTGGGCTCTTTGGGCGTGAGCTTCAGCTCCGGGGCCTGCGCCGTGGAGCGCTCACTGAGCTCGGCGTTGAACTCTTCGAGAAGATCGCCCTGCCCCATCAAAAAGCGCAGACTCGTAGGCAGCTGGCTGTCTTCCAGGCATTGCTTGAAGACCTGCTGAAACTCGAACTCGTAGATCCAGAAAGCCGATCCGTCGCTCACCAGTACGCGCTCACGCTGGGTCGCATCGGTTGGGCTGTAGTAATCCCAGCGCATTTTGCCGGGCTTCTTAAAGTAGACGCGCCCCCGCGAGCGTTTGCTCTCTCCGGCCGCAATATCGGTGTAGGTCTGGGCAAAGGCGGCCTGAAAGTCGCCCGTCTCCTGGTAGAAGCGCTGCACGCGGCGCGCCACATCCTCGGCGCTCATCTCGGCGGGAGCCTTCGCCACCTGGGCCGGCTCGCCGCCCTCCTGGGCCAGGGGTTGACTGAGCGCGGTGAGCGCGGCGACCGAACCCGCCGCGACCGCAGCAGCGATCTTCATCCAGGGTGTCATCATCGCACGATCGTTCACGCTAACCTCTCACTAAGTTCAGGTGCGCCCTCTGCTCGGAGAGGCGCCTATCGGGGCTCGGGTGTAAGACGCCGGCCCCGTCGAATTATTCGTCCCGTCATCGCAACGCCACAACCGACGCTGCCCCCGGCCGCGATCCGATCAGGAGACCAGCTCCTCGGAGGCGTCCTGCTCGGCGGCACGACGCTCGATCTCCACGCGGATGATGCGCTTGGCGTCGGCCTCAATAACCCGGAAGACCAGATCGTTCCACACGATCTCATCGCCGGCCTCCGGCACGCTCCCCGACTGCGAGAGGATAAACCCGCCGAGCGACTCGTAATCCGGGTGCTCCGGAAGCTCCATATCGTAATACTCTTCCAGATCGTAGATCGGCACCCGGGCATCGGCCATCACGCGCACCTCGTCGATCGCAATGATCTGAGCCGGCTCGGTGTCGTACTCATCCTGAATGTCGCCGAAAAACTCCTCGATGATATCTTCCAGGGTGATCAGGCCCGCCGTTCCCCCGAACTCATCGACAACGACCGCCATATGAATGCGGTTGATCTGGAACTCCGCCAGCAGATCGGCGATGCGTTTGGTGGCCGGCACAAAGTAGGTGCGCCTGAGCAGTTTGCTAAGCTCAAAATCCTGGCGGGCGGCCATCAACTGAATGACGTCCTTGGCGTAGAAGAGCCCCACGATGTCGTCGATCGTCTCGCGGTAGACCGGGATGCGGCTGTGGCCGCACTCCATCAACACCTCCAGGACCTCCTCCAGGTTGATCTCCTCGGGGATGGCCACCATGTCGGTGCGCGGGACCATGATCTCGCGCACCACGGTGTCGGGAAACTCAAAGACCGAGCGCAGCAGGCGCTCGCGATCTTCGGGGATCTGCCCCTCTCGCGAGCCCAGGTCGATCATGTACTGCAGCTCCTCGCTGGTGGCGTAGGGCTGGCGCTCATCGACGCTTCCGCCCACAAGGCGCATCACGCCGGCGGCGAGTTTGTTGAAGAAAAAGGTCGCCGGAGCAAAGAGCGCAACCGGAAGACGCATCGGCCACATCACCATCGAGGCCAGCTGCTGGTTGCGCACCCGCGCGATCGTCTTTGGCGTGATCTCACCGAAGGTCAGCAGCAGGAAGGTCATCGCGCCAACGGCTACCGGAATCGCCCACTGCGAGGCGGCCGTCGATCCCAGCAGCCGTGCCGCAAGATCGGTGGCCAGCGCCGAGGCCGTGATGTTGAAGATGTTGTTCCCGATCAGGATCGAGGTCAGCACCACCAGCGGCCTATCGCGCCAGAGGCGCAACGAGCGCACCCCCTTTTCCTCGATCAGACGCTCGGTCTGCCCCTCACTCAGTGAGGTCAGTGCCGTCTCAGAACCTGAAAAATACGCAGAGCCAATCAGACAAACGAAGATTCCGATGACTTCCGCTATGACAACGTCCAACGCCGTCGACCTGGGCTAAAGTTAATCCACCGCAGAGCGGCCCGCGAAGAGCGCAGCTCTGCTCCCCGAATCAGCGACGCGAGCACCACGCTCGGTGACAACCGCGATTCAGGGCGAAGAGGGATACCATGGTAACACCCTCGGACCCCAATTATTTCAGAGCGCCGCGGGGATGTCGATCCTCGCGAGCGCCTCGCACGATCGCGCAGCTACTCAACGAGAACCTCATTCGCTAGTCTGGCCCGCGTTCATGCAGTCTGTTCGTTGCGCCGGGTCGCCTCTTCCGGGATGCCTGAGGGGTGCGTTTAAACGATGAGAAAACGTGGCGAGGAGTTCACGTGAAAAGAGTGTTCATGGTCATCGCCGCGCTGGCCATTGCGCTGGCCGGCTACCTGCTGCTCGACTTCAGCTTTGAGAAGTTGCAAGACGCCCGACGCATCAGCCGCATCCCCTTGAGCAAAACGCAGGGTGTACTCCCTGGCGAGACCTACGTTAGCGGTGCAGCCCGCGCGCGTCCGGGCCAACCGCTACTTCGCAGCCCGGACACGAGCACCGACTGCCTCTATTATCACTACACCATCGAGCGCGAGGAGAAGGACAGCGACGGCGACACCCGCTGGGTGCTCTTCGACTCCAGCACCGAGATGTCGGACTTCGTGCTGGTCGATGACACCGGTGAGATCCGCGTCAGCCCGAACCTCCCGAGCGATGTCCATGTTGGCGTGAGCCATCAGCGCGAACACGGGCAGTTCCGATACACCGAGTACCGCATCGATCCGGGTGATCGACTGGTGGTGATGGGCATGGCAGCGCGCGCAGCCTCCGGCGCGATGTCGCTGCGCTTTGACCTCGACGGGAGCTACGTCCCGATCATCTCCGATGAAGATCAGCGCAGCGAGACGCAGTCGCGCGCCCGCACCTCTGCCTTTGCCACCGGCGCAGCGATGGTGATGTTGATGTTTGCAAGCTGGCTCTTGCTCGGCGCTTTTCGCGTGCACAACACCACCCTCTTTTTGCTCCTCTTTACGCTGGGCTCGACGATGACCCTGGTGAAGATGGGCATTTCCCTGGCCGATCGCGACGTCTCGGAGCTCGGCGATCGCCTGGAGCGCCTCGATCGCAGCCTCAGCTCGGAGGTGGGGCGGCTCGACGCCAGCGCTACTACCGACTGGCGAGACGCCGCCCTGATCACCAGCCTCGATGTCCCCGGCGAGGAGTTGATGCGGCTTCGCCGCCAACGCGTGGCTGCGGCGCAGGTCATTGAGGCTGCCCGCTATGATCTGAGCCGCTTCCCGGAACTTCTTTTCGCCTCACGGGTTCCCGATGCGCTCCTGCAACCGCCGGCGCTCAGCTCGGAAGACGACGCGCTGCGCACTCCGGTGGAGGCCCCCGCAGCGATGCCCGGCATCTGGGGATGGCTCCTGGTGATCGCCCTCCTTGCAGCGATGCTGGCGAGCACCCGCGCAGGACTTCGGGCGGTCAAGCTCAAGCGCCTGATGGAACATATGCCCACAAGCCCCATCCGCGGCGTGAACTACGGGCTCACCGAGATCTGCGGCCAGCCCTCGCAGCTCTCCGGTACCGACGAGCTTCGCGGGCCGGTCTCCAACCGCCTCTGCCTCTATTACAACTACGTGGTCACACGAAAATCCGGCGACAAAACAGTCACCGAGAAAAACATCACCGAACACACCCCATTTCTGCTCACTGACGCGAGCGACTCGGTCGTCGTGCATCCCCGGGAGGCGACCTTCTACACCGACCACAGCGTCTCGACCAGAGAGGGCTCTCGCACCTACACCGAGCGCGCCATCTACCTGGAAGACGCCCTCTACGTGCTTGGCTTCGCCGGGATCTCCGGCGATGCCCACGACCACCTGGAGGTGCTCCATCGCGAGGATCTTCCCCTGGTGATCGCCGCGCTCCCCGAACGCGAGCTTCACTACCGGGTTGGGAGAAAAGGCAACTTCCTGCTGGGACTGGGCGTGGCGCTGACCGCGTCGCTGGGCATGTACACCTTCACCAGTTTCGGAACGTTCGGGGCGGGCGACTACTTCTACGCCACCCTCACAAGCTGCCTCTACACCGCGGCGTGTTTTGTGGCTCTGCTCTACAACGACCTTGTCTTTGTGAGAGAGCGCGTACGCCGCGGCTTTGCCAACATTGAGGTCGCGCTCAAGAAGCGTTTTGATCTGATCGCCGCACTTCTCCCGGTGGTGGAGTCGTACGTTGCCCACGAGCGCGAGACGCTTGAGGCCATCGCTGAGCTGCGCAGCCACGCGCCAGCCGAAGGGCCATCGCGCGAAGCGATCGCACAAACCTCGACCGACCTGGGCGCGTCCAACCAGGCCAGCGCGGCACTTTTTGCGCTACGCGAGTCCTACCCGCATCTTCAGGCCGACACGCATATCAACGCCCTGATGCGCACACTCACCGACGTCGAAGATGAGCTCGCGCTGATGCGCGCCGGCTACAATGACACCGTCGAACATTATAACACCCGCATCACGACGCTCCCGGAGATCTTCATCGCGCGCCCCTTTGGCTTTGCGCCGGCGATGCACCTGGATGCGACGGTCGCACGCATGAGCCCCGCGCCCGACATGAGCGCCCTGACCACACACGATCGGGCAAAGGCTCAGGCCCCCTGAGCTCCATTGGGACAGCACCGCTGCGACAAGCTGCCACAGCGTAGCGTGGAATCAGCCTCGGCCGCCCGGGCGTTTGAGCGGCTGTTGCGATTCGGGCAGCGCCGTGCCACAAGAGGCCCGGGCCCGGGTGGCCCACTTTTGTCGTTTCGATGCGCCCAGGGCGCATCTCTTCTCCCTGCCTGCACGAGCCTCCGGCCCCATGACCGCTCGAAGCCCGATCCGCCGCCTCTTCCCGATCCTCCTGCTCAACATCACCGGGTTCGCCATCGCGATCCCGGTGCTCCCGGCGCTCGCCGACGCGCTGGGCGGCAGCGCCGTGGATGTGGGCCTTCTCTACGCCACGCAGTCGCTGGGGCAGTTCATTATGGCGCCCGTCTGGGGACGCATCTCCGACCGCATTGGTCGAAAGCCGGTCCTCATGGCGACCTTTCTGGCCGCGGCGCTCCTTGAACTGCTCACCGCGATGACCATGAGCCTTCCCCTGCTCTATGTGGCGCGCTTTGTCGTGGGTTTGTGCGCCGGCAACGTCGCCACCGCCAGCGCGCTGATCGCCGACAGCACTGACGCCAGGGGCCGCAGCAAGGGCATGGCGGTGATTGGCATCAGCTTCGGCCTGGGCTTCACACTCGGACCGGCGATCGGCGCCATTGTAGGCACCTTCGCGCAGCCGGGAGCCGGAATTCTGGGGGCAGGTATGCCCTTTGCGGCCAGCGCGATCTTGAGCCTGATCACCTTTATGCTCGCGGCCTTCGTACTGATTGAGCCCCCGGCCTCCGAAGAGACCCGCCGCGCCAATCGGGTGCGCTACCGCCCCGCCCGCATCACCGAACATCTCAAAAAGGCGCCGATCTTCGCGCTCTGCGCCCTCTTCTTTGTCTACACCGTCGCGTTGGCCGTGCTCGAGGGAACCTTCTTTCTCTACATGGCCGACACCTACGGCTACGACATCGTCGAGGTCGGGTTTATCTTCGCGGCGATGGGCGTCGCCATGGCGATCTTCCAGGGGGGGGTCGGTCCGATCTCCCGGCGTCTGGGCGACCGGCGGATGACCGGCCTTGGACTGGCAGCGCTGGCCATAGGACTTGCGCTGGCCCCCTTGCACCCCTCGCTGATCTACCTCTTTGCAATGCTGGGAGTGGCCACGATCGGCCGAGCGCTCGTGCACCCGGGGATCCTCTCGATGACCTCCCAGCAGGCCGACGATCCCCGCCACACCGGCCAGATCATGGGCATCCTGCAGTCGGCCTCAAGCCTCGGTCGCATCGCCGGCCCGGCCGCCGGCGGCCTCCTCTTCGCCGCGCTGAGCCCCTCGGCTCCCTTCGTGCTCGCCGGCATACTGCTGGCGATCGCGGGCGCTGCCTGGTGGATCCTCTGGGCGCGACTGCACCCTGAAAGCCTCGCCGGCTAACAACCTCTAAGGCCCGGCCAACCCCCGGCCCAGCCTTATGCGTCAAATTGCCACAGCGATTGAGCCCCCGCCAAACTGGCCCTTCCAGATAAGCGCTGCTACCTTCTGCGGCGTGAAGTCCGGCAACGCAAAATACGCGTTTTTTCAACAGCTTGCCCTCAACACCGGGTAACCTTGCGTTATTGCTGGAATATTTCACACACAACTTGCCCGACCTCGCCAAAGCTCACTCTCGCCGCGAAAAATCAAGGCGAAACGCGATCTTAGGCGAGGACATAAACGTATTGACAAGCCCGCGCAGCGCGTGTGAATAAGGGCCTCGTTTTCGAAGAGCATTTTGCTCTTATTGAATCTGGCGCCCCGCGCCTGCTCGACGAAGTTATCCCATCGGTTCACGGAGTCGTTGGACGTATGAATGCTCGTTATCTGACCATCGCTGGCATCCTGGTGCTCGCCGCCGCGATCGGGTTCTCGGCCTGCTTTAATCCCCGGCAGGGCTACGCTCCCGAACAGCCTATCGCCTTTAGCCACCAGCTTCATGCAGGGATCAATGAGATCCCCTGTGGCTACTGTCACGTTAACCCCGGCGAAGGCCCCGTCTCGGGCGTCCCTTCGGTCAACACCTGCATGAACTGTCACTCGCAGGTCAAAACCGACAGCCCCGAGATCCAGAAGATCCACAAGAGCTGGCGCGAGGGCACCCCGATCAAGTGGGTGAAGGTGCACGACATGCCCGACCACGTGCAGTTCAGCCACACCCCGCACATCAACCGAGGCATCGACTGCTCGGAGTGCCACGGTGCGGTCAACCGCATGGACGTGGTCGAGGTGACCAACCCCTTCAACATGGGTTGGTGTGTGGACTGCCACCGGCAGCCGCAGCATAACGCCCCGATCGACTGCGTGACCTGTCACTACTGATCGTCAGGGCCGGCGGCGTGGATCAAAACGCACCGCGCCGCTACCGCGATCACAGTTGAAGGCGCCCCCGAACCATTAAGAGGCGCCGAGGAAGTTTTCACTCAACGTCAGGTCGGCCTGCGTCGCATAGACCACCGACCCGTCTGCCCCACGAATGGCCGCTATGAGTAAGCACCTCAAAGATCCCGATCTTCCCAAGCACTCGGAACCGCAACCGGGCGCCTCGGCGCTTTTGCGCGCCGACGCCCAGGGCGATGTCACGCTGAGCTTCTCCGACGGCTCTGAGCCTTTGAAGATGAACCGCCGTGACTTCCTGCGCGTGAGCAGCGTCGCTGCGGCCACCGCGGCGATGAGCAGCGCGGCGTGCCGTCGCCCCGTTCGCGAGATCGTCCCCTATGTCGATCGCCCCGAAGAGGTGCGCATTGGCATGGCCAACCACTACGCCAGCGTCTGCAACGCCTGCCCCTCGCAGTGCGGCATGCTGGTGAAGTCGCGCGCCGGTCGCCCGATCAAACTTGAAGGCAACCCGCAGCACCCGGTCAGCCAGGGTGCGCTCTGCGCTCGCGGCCAGGCCTCCTACATCGACCTCTACGATCCGGACCGCCTGCGCGACGCGCAGCGTGTCAGCGGCGAGAGCGTCTCGAAGGTCAGCTGGGAAGACATCGACTCTCAGGTTGCAGCCAAGCTCAGCGAGATTCGCGGCGGCGGTGGTCTTCGCATCCTCACCGGTGCGATGCACGGCCCGGCCACCGACGCGCTTATTGCCGAGGTTACCTCCAGCGTGCCCAACGCGCGCCACTACACCTATGAGGCGCTGGGCGACGACGCGATGCTCGCTGCAAACGCGGCCTCCTACGGTAACGCGCACATCCCGCATTACCGCTTCGATAAGGCCAGCCTTGTCGTCTCCTTCGGCAGCGACTTCCTGGGCACCTGGCTCTCCCCTTCGGAGTTCACCCGCCAGTTCGCCAGCCGTCGTAACCCCGACGGAGAGATGTCGCAGCTGATCACGTTTGAGCCCACGCTCACCCTGACCGGCATCAACGCCGACAAGCGCGTGCGTGTTCGTCCCGACGCGATGGTCGATGTGGCGATGGCCGTGGCTCACCAGCTCTTCACGGCGCACAACCCGCAGGGTGTTCCCGCCGGTGCGGTGCGCCAGGCGCTGAGCGCGTTTGCCCCGGCAGCGGTTGTGGAGCGCCTCGGTGGTGACCTGAGCGTCGAGATCATCGAAAGCGTCGCGCAGAAGCTCTCGCAGACCGCCGGCAAGTCCATTGTTGTGGCCGGTGGCAACGCCAGCGCCACGAGCAACGGCCTGGCGCTGGAGAGCGCGGTCAACCTGATCAACGCCGCACTCGGCAACGACGGGCAGACCATTGAGCGCGACCGGCCCAGCTACGGCGCCGCCGGTTTGGCCCAGCTTCAGGCGCTCATCGCCGAGATCGAAAGCGGCGATGTCGACATGCTCATCATCAGCGGGACCAACCCGGTCTACTCGGCGCCGGCCTCGCTGAAGGTCGCCGAAGCGCTGGCGAAAGTTCCGCTCGTCATCAGCACCTCGACCCACTTTGATGAGACCGCGCGTCAGGCGCACTACGTCGCCACCGGCTGCCACTCGCTGGAAGCCTGGGGCGACTCCAACCCCCGCGTGGGTGTGCACGCGATTCGCCAGCCGGCGATCCTGCCCCTCTACAACACGCGCTCTTTTGAAGACAGCCTGATGACCTGGTTCGGCACCGCCGAGCTCAGCAGCACGCTGGCCGCCTTCATCCCGGCTCCGCCGCAACCCGCGGGCAACCGCCCCGGCGCAGGCCAGACCTACGACACCGGCCCCTTCTACCGCTTCCTGCGCGACTTCTGGCAGCGCGAGGTCTATCCGAAGGCCGACTCGCTGGCGAGCTTTGAGCAGTTCTGGCTCTCCACGATGCGCGAAGGCGTCTACCTGAGCAACGATGCTCAATCTGCACCCGCCTTCCGCGTTCGCCCGACCGTGGCCAATCTGCCCAACGCCCTCACTGAGATTGCGGCCGCAGGCGACCTCGGCAACAAGGTCGTGCAGCTCTTCGCTTCGATCCCGCTCTACGACGGGCGCCAGGCCAACAACGGTCACCTCCAGGAGCTGCCCGACCCGGTCAGCAAGCACGTCTGGGGCTCCTACGCGATGGTCAGCTACAAGACCCTCAAAGAGGCGAAGCTCGAGAACGGCCAGTACATCAACGTGCAGGTCGAAGGCGGACCGGAGCTGGGCTTCCCGGTGATCATGGTCCCCGGCATGCACGATGACGTCATCGGCATCCCGCTCGGCTACGGCCGCACTGCCGCCGGCGACGTCGCCAACGGCGTGGGCGCCAACGCCTTCAAACTCTCTCAGGCCGGTGAAAACGGTGCGCTGCTCTCGGGCATCAAAGCCACCATCAAGAAGACCGATAAGGTTGAGGTCCTCTCCACCGTCCAGCAGGGCAACGTCATCGATGTGGACTACCACCGCATCATGGCCACCGCCGAGCTCAAGGAGTACCGCGAGAAGCCCGACGCCGGCATCCACCACCCGGTCGCCACCAAGAACCTGTGGGAAGATCACGACTACGGCAACCTCAAGTGGGGCATGTCCATCGACATGTCCAAATGCACCGGCTGCTCGGCCTGCGTGATCGCCTGCCAGGAAGAGAACAACATCCCGGTCGTCGGCCGTCAGGGCATCCTGGAAGGTCGCGAGATGCACTGGATGCGCATCGACCGCTACTATCAGCTGCCCGAAGAAGCGGTGAAGATCCGCTCCTCGGTCACCGACGACCCGATGTACAGCTCCGAGCCCGAGGTCGCCTTCGGTGAGTACCTGGAGAACCCGCGTGTTCTGATGCACCCGATGCTCTGCCAGCACTGCGATCGCGCTCCCTGTGAGACGGTCTGCCCGGTGCTCGCCACCATGCAGAGCAGCGACGGTCTCAACCAGATGAGCTACCAGCGTTGCGTGGGCACCCGTTACTGCTCCAACAACTGCCCCTACAAGGTGCGTCGCTACAACTGGTTCAACTACTCCGAAAACCGCGGAGACACCTTCTTCGCGCGCCTCTACCCCGAGCTCAAAGAGCACGGTCGTCTCAACCAGACCGAGCCGCTTCAGCTGGGGCTCAACCCCGACGTCACCGTGCGTACCCGCGGGGTCATGGAGAAGTGCACCTTCTGTGTGCAGCGTATCCGTCGCGGCAAGTGGGAGATCATGAAAGAGGGTCGCCGCTCCTTCCGCCAGGGCGAAGTCGTCACGGCCTGCCAGCAGGCATGCCCGGCCGAAGCCATCGACTTTGGCAACGTCCTCGACGACTCCCACACCGTCTCGAAGATGCACAAGTCACCCCGGGCCACCTTCGCGCTTAGCGATATCAACACCCGCCCTGCGGTCGCTTATATGACCAGCATCTGGAACACCGACGAAGAGCTCGTCTAAGCACCCATTGTTGTCGGGGCGCCGCATTCAAGGCGCCCCGGTCCCCCGATGTTTTGATCCACTGACGCTCCAAAGAGTTCCGGCATGAAACAGAGTGAACTACAGGGACGCCCCCGGGCAGCCGAAGCCGAAGGGCCTTTTGGCGGCCCGCTGGCCCGGCGAGAGCCCCTCGTCGCCGATAATAAGACCTGGGCGCAGGTCGATGATGACATCGCTCGCCATACCGAGGTGATGCCCACGGCCCGATGGTGGGCGGTGTTCGTGCCCTCGGTGTTGCTGATGCTTGTCTTCCTCAGCTCGCTGGGTGTTGCCATCGGTACCGGTATCGGTACCAGCGGCATCAGCCACCCGGTTGGCTGGGGTGTGTTCATCATCAACTTCGTCTTCTGGATTGGTATTGGACACGCCGGGACGCTGATCTCGGCCATCCTCTTCCTCTTCCGCCAGAACTGGCGTACGGCCATTAACCGCTCGGCCGAGGCGATGACGATCTTCGCCGTTATGGTCGCCGGTCTCTTCCCGCTTTTGCACACGGGTCGACCCTGGTTTGCCTACTGGCTCTTCCCGCTTCCCAACGGACGCGGACCGCTGTGGGTCAACTTCAACTCGCCGCTTCTGTGGGACGTCTTCGCGGTCTCGACCTACGCGACGATCTCGGTGGTCTTCTGGTACGTGGGCCTGGTCCCCGACCTGGCGACGATCCGCGACCGCGCCAAGCACCCGCTGCGCAAGAAGCTCTACGGCATCCTGAGCCTGGGCTGGACCGGTGGAAACCGCTCCTGGCGTCACTACGAGGCCGCCTACCTGATGCTGGCCGGTCTGGCCACGCCGCTGGTCCTCTCGGTGCACACGATCGTGTCCTTCGACTTCGCCGTCTCGGTGATTCCGGGCTGGCACACCACGATCTTCCCGCCCTACTTCGTGGCCGGCGCCATCTTCAGTGGCTTCGCGATGGTGCTCACGCTGACGATCATCCTGCGTCACGTCTTCGACCTGAAGAGCTACATCACCATCAACCACCTGGAAGCCATGGCCAAGGTCGTGCTGCTTACCAGTGGCGTGGTCGGCATCGCGTACCTCACCGAGTTCATCATCGCCTACTACTCGGCGGTTCCCGCGGAGCGCTTCCACTTCGCCAACCGTATGTTTGGCCCCTACGCCTGGTCGGCCTTCATCATGTACGGCTGCAACATGGTGGTCCCGCAGCTGCTGTGGTTCAAGAAGCTGCGTCGCTCCATCCCGGTGCTCTTCGTGCTCTCACTCTTTGTGAACCTGGGCATGTGGTTTGAGCGCTTCGTTATCGTCGTCACCGCGCTCCACCGCGACTTCGTGCCCAGCTCCTGGGGTATGTACAACTTCAAGGCGATGGACTGGCTTCTGACCATCGGGTCGTTCGGGATGTTCTTCACCCTCTTCCTGCTCTTCGCCCGCGTGCTGCCCACCATCACCATGTTCGAAGTCAAGGCTGTGATGTCGCCTGAAGAAGCTTCGCGCAAGAACCGTAAGGAGGTCGTCGGTGGCTAAGGACAAAGAGACCAAAGAAACGCTCGAAGAGACCAGCGCTGAGACCTCCGCCGAAGAAACGGAGACCAGCGCGACGGACGCAGAGAACACCGCTGTGAACGACGTTGAAACCACCAAAGCCGAAGAAGGCGCCGAGGAAAGCGAGGCTTCCGAACAAGCCGCCGCTACCGAAGAGAGCGACGCATCTGAGGATGCAGCCGCTCAAGAGGCCGCCGCTTCGGATGAAAACGAAGACGCTGAAGACTCGTCCGAGGAGAACTCCGACGACGAGGTTGAGGAGTCCCACGAAAGCCTCACTGTCGCCGGCAACGGCGCCAGTGACGCAGTGGTTCCCCCGGCCGCAGGCGACGTCACCAACGGTGAAGGCATGAAGGGCATCGCTGCTTACTTCGACCTGCCCGACGACCTGATGCTGGCTGCGGCCCACACCCGCGACTCCAAGTACGACGCCTTTGAGGCCTACTCGCCATTCCCCATCCACGGGATGGACGACGCGATGGGCCTGGGTCGCTCCTGGATTCCCTGGGTGACCTTCGGCGCCGGCTCGGCGGGCTTTCTGACCGCCAACGCTATTCAGTTCTTCATGATGACCTTTGACTGGCCGATGATCGTCGGCGGCAAGCCCTACGCCCCCTGGCCCTCTTTTGTGCCGATCATGTTCGAGTTGACGGTGCTCTTTGCCGGGGTCACCACCGCGATTGTGATGCTGATCGCGGCGGGCTGCTTCCGCAAACCCTTCATCATCGATCCGGAGATCACCAAAGACCGCTTCGTGCTTTGGATCTCCGCCGACGACGACGCTTTTGATGCCGAAGAGGTCCGAGGATTTCTCGAGACGCTCAATCCGGTTGAAATTCGAACCATCACGAAAGGCGCTTAATCTCATGAGCATTCCAAGCACGCTAAAAACTCGCGTCGCTGTGACCGCGCTGGCCCTCCTGGGCGCCTCGTTCGTGGGCTGCATCTATGAGGTAGGGATCCCGGCCGACGGCAGCAAACCCGTTGGTGAGCTCAACCCCATCGAGGGCATGCATAACCAGACGAGCTATAAGGATCAGGAAGCCCAGCCGGTCTTCCGCGACGATCAGTCCCCCGGTATGCGTCTTCCGCCCCCGGCCACCGTGCCGGTCGACGGGCAGCTTCGCCCGGCTCAGCCCAGCCCCGACGCCAGCGCACAGCTGGTCAACCCGGTGCCGGTTAACGCCCAGAGCCTGGAGTACGGTCGCTTCCTCTACCGCACCAACTGCGCGGTCTGTCACGGCACCGAAGGCGCCGCCGACGGCACCATCGTTGTCTCCGGAGCCTACGGCGCACCGCCGAGTCTCCTGACCGATAAGCTGCGCGGCTATGAGGACGGACGCATCTACCACGTAGTCACCTACGGCCAGGGCGCGATGTGGGCCTACAAAAATAACCTCACCGATATGGAGCGCTGGGCCGTGGTCAACTACGTGCGCGCCCTGCAGCGGGCCGACTTCCCCGAGCCCATCGACCTGGATCGGATGCGCGACCAGTAACCCCATTTGACTCACGGACGCGCACTGCGCTCTTTGAACGACCGTTGAATTAGCATAGAGGCAAACTCCAATGGCTCACTCATCTCACCACCACGACATCGCGCCGCCCAAGCGCTTCGAGCTCCCCGGGGGCTTTCAGACTGCCGGACTCGCGCTCTTTGTGCTGGGCCTTGTGGTCTTTGTGGTCGGTCTCCTTATGGGAGAGTACAACGCGGTGCGCGCCTGGCGCGGATACATCATCGGGTTCTGGTTTACGCTTAGCCTGGGACTCTCCGGCCCCTTCTTCATCGCCACGCAATATCTGGCGAAGGCCGGCTGGAGCGTCTCCATTCGACGCGTTCCCGAGGCCTTCGGTGCCTTCCTGCTGCCGGTGATCATCTTCGGTGCCATCGCCCTTCTCGGCGCTGAGACCCTCTTTAAGTGGCTCCCTGCCGACCCGGCCGAAAACCACTACATCGACGCGGTCGTCGCCGCGAAGAGTGGTTTCCTCAACTTCACCGGCATCGCGTTTACCACCATCGCGTCGACGCTTGCCTGGTTCGGCTTCTACAGCTGGATGCGTCGCAACAGCCTGAAGCAGGACGAAGTAGGCGGCTACAAGCTCACCCACACCAACATCTGGGTCAGCGCGGGCTTCCTCCTGGTCTTTGTCATCGGGTTCTCGTTCATGACCTGGTACTGGATCATGTCCTTCAACGCGCACTGGTACTCCACGATGTTCTCGGTCTACGCCTTCGCCGGCCTCTTCCAGTCTGGCCTGAGCGTGATGGTCCTGATCATCCTCTACCTCAAGCGCCGCGGCTACTTTGGTGATACCGTCGGTACCCAGCACATCCACGACATGGGCAAGCTGGTCTTCGCCTTCACCGTCTTCTACGCCTACATCGCGTTTAGCCAGTTCCTGCTGATCTGGTACGCAAACATTCCCGAGGCGGCCGAGTGGTATGTCCACCGGACGGAGAACGGCTGGGGCTTCTTCCTCTTCATCCTGCCCTTCATCAAGTTCATCATTCCCTTCCTTCTTCTGCTTCCTCAGGAGCATAAGAAGAACAAGAACAACATCCTGCAGTACGTGTGCGGATGGCTTATCCTGACCCAGCTCTACGAAGTCTGGCTCTGGGTTGCGCCCTACCCCGCCATCAAGGGTAGCTACTCCCCGCTGTGGCCGGTCTTTGAACTTCCGATCGCGCTGGGCTTTGTGGGCCTCTTCATCGTGGTCGTCGGCCGCGCGCTGGCCAAGCACAACCTGGTGCCGCTCAAAGATCCCTTCCTGGGCGAGAGCATCCCGCACTCCCACGACCACCTCATCTACCCCAACGGCAAGCCGGAGTGAGTTTCACTTCATCCGAACGCTCTTGAGGTTCTGGCATCCACGCTCTACGCAGTGACGTCATGAAAAACGCTACGCTTAAAAATGGTCTTAAAATCGCGCTGGTCACCGGCGGCATGGTCGCCCTGATCCCCACCGTCTACGGCCAGGGAATCGGGCTTCAGACCCTCGATCGCATGCTGGTGCCGACCCCCCAGAAGATCGAACGCGGGGAGAAGGTCTTCGCCGAACAGTGTGCCTCCTGCCACGGCGATCAGGGCCGTGGTGGTGCCGAGCTCGCTCAGCGCAACGGCGCTCAGGGCTTTGTCGGCACCCAGGTGGAACGCTCCGGTCTGGAGTCGATCTACAGCGTCGTCGCCCACGGCTACGCCTCCGAGAGCTTCGAGCACACGCCCTTCAATAACCTGTTCTTCCAGGATCAATGGGCGGTCTCGCACTACGTGCACAGCCTGATTGAGAACCCCAACCCGGTCCCGGCGGAGCTCTCTGAGCGTATCCGTCAGGAAGCCGAGTTCGGCGTCTGTGATCCGGAAATCCGTGTGGGCATCGCCGACCTTGTCGAGCCCTCGGGTGACGAGCAGTTGGCCAAGGGTGAAGAGATCTTCGCCCAGCAGTGTGCCTCCTGCCACGGCGCTCAAGGTAAAGGCGACGGCCCTGCCGGTGGTGCGCTCAACCCGCCTCCGCGTAACTTCGAAGCGCCGCCGGCCGACTGGACCAACGGCACCAGCGCGCTGGCTGTTTACAACACCCTCTTCGGCGGCATCTCGGGCACCTCGATGCCCGCCTACGGCCACCTCCCCGAAGAGGAGCTCTGGGCGCTGACGCACTATATTCGCGAAACCTTTGTGCCCGAGCAGAATCAGGAGCCGGCCACCGACGAGCAGGTCAACGCTGTCTGCCGTTCGCTGAGCGCCCCGCCGCGCCCCGACGCCATCCCGGTCAATGACGCGATGCGCTTCCTGGCGGCGGACGCCGCTGAGAATCGCATGATTCGCCTGGGACAGTACGGCGACCCGACCCTCGCCGCCGACGCCAACGCCGAGGCCGGACAGCAGGTCTACGGTCAGATGTGCGCCAGCTGCCACGGCAGCCAGGGCGCCGGCGCCCGCAACGTGGGACCCTACGGCGCGTTCCCGCCCTTCCTTTACATCAACGTGGGACGTCTCGTGCCTGCCTCGGTCGGTGGCACCTACCAGGACGTTGCTGCCCGCACCATCGGCGGCGTACACGCAACGCTTCCCAACATGACTCCGGCCGCGTCCCTCTCCGAGCAAAACTGGAAGGACCTCCAGGCCTACGTTGCCGGCTTTGAAGGCGAAGGCAGCGACCGGGTCACCACCGTGCAGCCCCTCGACGAGACCACCTCGCCGGCCGACACCACCGGTGAGATTCCCGCCGATGGCCAGGCCGAACCCGGCGCTGTTACGACTCCCGCTCCGGAAGCTCCGGCCGACGAGACGCAAAATTGAGATGATCGCCGTCTTCGGGCGGCGTGACCATTGACTTCACGCTCTGCGTTATGAACGCTTCAACCTCCAGTCAACCGTCGCAGATGCTGGGCCTCGCGCCTTCGACGAACGGCAACCTTATGAGTAAAAAAACCATGAGCGGCTATTTTAACCCTCGCCACCTCAAGCGCGCAGCGCTGCTCGTCGCGCTCACCCTGGCGCTGCTGATCCCGGCGACCGCGTTTGCGGTCCCCGGCTCCGGGGAGTTCATCGCCCACTACACCCAGAACGGTCGCGAGATGACCGGCCTCTACAACATGATCGCCAAGATCTGTCTTGGAGTGCTGATCCTTGTTGAGGTTGTGCTGGTTGCGGCGATCTTCAAGTTCCGCCGTCGCAGTGACGACGAGCGCCCGGTTCAGAATCACGGCAACCTGGTGCTGGAAATCGGTTGGACCACCGCCGCCGCGCTTTTCCAGATCTGGATCGGCGTCGCTACCATCAACGTCATGTTCGCCACCGAGGTCATCCCCGACGATATCGACATGACCGTCGAGGCCGTGGCCTACCAGTGGGACTGGCAGTTTGTGTACCCCGACCACGGGGGCCTGGTGCACAGCGACCTTGTGGTGCCGGCCAACACCAACGTGAAGCTCGAGGTGACCTCTCGCGACGTTATTCACTCCATCTTTGTGCCCGACCTGGGCATCAAGATGGACGCTGTGCCCGGCCGCTTCAACTACTGGTGGTTCCGCGCTGACGGCCCGGTCAATCAGGTTCGCGTCGATGAGTTCGCCACCGTAGAACGTCAGGAGCGCGAGTACGTGACGACCCGTCCGGACTTCATGCAAACCCGTCCGGACGCCACCGCCAAAAACACCTCCGGCCTTGAGCGTCGCGTCACCTACCTGGGCCGCTCGCGTACCGTCGAAGAGGTCTCTCCTTACGCGAAGTACAGCGCCATCGAATACCAGGGCACCTGCACCGAGCTCTGCGGTCTGGGCCACTGGGACATGTACTTCCGCGCGGTGGTCATGACGCCGTCGAGCTTCCGCCAGTGGGTCTTCGATATGCAGAACGCGGTGACCGAAGCCAACGGCCCCGACGTCTTCGCCGCGCGCTGCGCCACCTGCCACGGTGAGAGCGGCCAGGGCCAGGGCGACCAGTTCCCCACCCTCGTGGGTGCGGCCCGCGTTGTCGAAGAGGGTCAGAAAGACTCCCACATCCAGCTCGTACTGCAGGGCAAAGGCGTGATGCCGGCCTTCGGTCAGATCCTCAACGACGCGGAAGTCACTGCCGTCGTCAACCACGAGCGTCTCAGCTGGGGTAACGCCGGCGGTGAGGTCACCGACGAGGATGTTGCTCGAGTGCGCGAATCTCTGGGCCTTCCGCCCTTCCCGGCTGGCGGCGTCGAGCCGACCCCGACCCCGGATCTGATGGCCGCTGGCGAGCGCATCTTTGAGAGCTGCGTCAGCTGCCACGGTCGCGACGGGCAAGGCCCCGACTACATCCCCTCGCTGGCCGGCAACAGCAAGGTCAACGGCGACGTCGCCGCACTCGCTGAGCTTCTCATTAAGGGCGCCGACAGCGACCAGTGGCCTGGCGAGAAGACCCCGGTGGCTCGCTCCATGACCGACTTCCAGCTGGCCTCGTTGCTCACCTACCTGCGCGGCTCCTTCGGCAACGAGAGCGATCCGGTGCAGCCCGGCGACATCGAGCGGATCCGACGCGACATGAACTGATACGATTGAGTTTGGCGCCCGCTGAGGGCGCCCTATCGATAGACTTACACTTGGGGGAGCCCCCGGCTCCCCATGCAGGCTAAAAAAGCGGCGAGGCATCGCATCATGGAAATCAAGGCCAAAGGTTACCTGTCTCCTCTCTCCGAAGAGGCCAAGACCTCCCTGTGGGTCTACCTCAAGGAATGGATGTGCACGACGGACGCCAAGCGTATCGGGGTGCTCTACCTGCTCTTCGCCACCTTTATGGCGCTCTGGGGCGGCATCCTCTCAGTCATCATCCGGTTGGAGCTGGCCGCACACGGCCCGCACATCATCACCGACGCGTCCTTCTACAACGCGCTTCCGGGGATGCACGCCACCGCGATGATCTTCTTCTTTATCATCCCGGCATTTACCGGGGTGGCCAACTTCGTGGTGCCTATCCAGATCGGCGCGCCCGACATGGCCTTCCCCAAGCTGAACCTGGCGGCGTTCTGGATCCTGCCCCCGGCGGCCATCCTGACCTTTGCCGGCTTCTTCATGAACAGCCTGCCTGAGTTCGGCTGGACGGCGTACCCGCCGCTCTCCAACTCGGTCTACTCTCCCATCTGGGGTGCGGACTTCTGGGTTATCGGCCTGATTCTCGTCGGCGTGAGCTCGACGCTGGGTGCGGTCAACTTCCTTGCGACCGTCTTCAACATGCGCTGCAAGGGCATGAAGATGTTCCAGCTGCCGCTCTTCACCTGGGCGATGACCGTCACCAGCTTCCTGATCCTGGCGGCCACCCCGGTACTCACCAGCGCGCTGCTGATGCTCACCTTCGAGCGTATGTTCCCCGGCGTCTTCTACTTCTTCAATCCGGCCGGCGGTGGTGACCCGATCCTCTACCAGCACCTCTTCTGGTTCTACTCCCACCCGGCCGTGTACATCATGATCCTGCCCGGCTTCGGCATGGTCAGCGAAGTGATCACCGTGTTCAGCCGCAAGCACATCTTCGGTTATGTGCTGATGGTCTGGTCGATGATCGCCATCGCGGTGCTCGGCTTCCTGGTCTGGGCGCACCACATGTTCGCCACCGGTATCGCACTTGAGATTCGCGTGGGCTTTATGTTCCTCACCATGCTCATCGCGGTGCCCACCGGCATCAAGATCTTCAGCTGGCTTGCCACGATGTGGGGCGGCTCGATCAAATTCGATACCCCGATGCTCTACGCCACCGGGTTCCTGGCGATGTTCACCATCGGCGGTCTCTCCGGGGTTGTGCTGGCCAGCGTGCCGGTCGACATCCAGCTTCACGACACCTACTACGTCGTCGCCCACATCCACTATGTGCTCGTGGCCGGCTCGCTGATGACTGCCTTTGCCGGCGTGTACTTCTGGTTCCCGAAGATCACCGGCCGCTTCTACAACGAGCTGCTCGGCAAGGTGCACTTCTGGCTGACGGCCATCTTCATCAACGTGACCTTCTTCGTGCAGCACTGGCTGGGCATGAAGGGTATGCCGCGCCGCTATTACGACTACGATCCGGCGTTCGAGCTGGCCAACATGGTCTCCTCGGTCGGCTCGGTGGTCCTCTTCCTGGCGCAGTTCATCTTCATCGCCAACATGCTCTGGAGCATGCGCAACGGTAAGATTGCCGAGGGCAACGCCTGGAAGGACGGCTTTACGCTTGAGTGGCAAATCACCTCGCCGCCGGATCACCACAACTTCCACCATGAGCCCTACTGGAAGCCGCTGATTCGCCAGCACGTCGGCCCCGACCAGCCCGGCGGCCTGTGGCATCGCTACGACGACTGATCTTCGCAGGGGGCGGCGCCGCTCAACTACGCGGCGCCTCTCACCTCGGTCTCACCTGATTTAAGCTATTGACTTAAGAGGTCCTTGAAATGGCATCACAAAACGCCTCCCTTGCGGCAGACTCCATGGTCGGTGAAGAGTCGTTGGGTGTATCCAACGGCAAGCTGGGCATGTGGGCATTTCTGGTCATGGACGCCATGACCTTCGCCGGCCTGCTCGCTGGCTACGCCCGCCTGCGCTGGACGCCCGGCAGCGACTGGCCGCTTCCCATCGAAGCGTTCGGTTTCACCGGCATTCAGCTCACCGCGCTCAACACCTTCATCCTGATCTGCTCCAGTGTCTCGATGGTCCACGTGCTCGCCGAGCAGATGCGCGGCAATATGGAGCGCGCCAAGAAGTGGATGCTCTTCACCATCTTCGGCGGACTGGTCTTCCTGGGCATCCAGGGCTTTGAGTGGACCCACCTGATCATGGACATGTGGCCCTACCTCTTCGATGAGGGCTACGAGGCCGCCTACAGCGTGAACTTCGCGGCGACCTTCTTCATCCTGACCGGTTTCCACGGCCTGCACGTCTCGGTGGGTGTGATCTACAACCTGATCATCTACCTGGGCCTGCGCAGCGGGAAGATCACCAAAGACGACACCTCGGTGGTCGAGATCGCCGGGCTCTACTGGCACTTCGTTGACCTGGTGTGGATTCTCGTCTTCACCTTCGTCTACCTGATCTGAAAGGTGCCCCGGCGCCTTGTGATACGAATCAACGCTTTCACAGGACTTTGACATGGCTTCTC
Organism: Lujinxingia vulgaris; assembly: GCF_007997015.1. NCBI lineage: Bacteria > Deltaproteobacteria > Bradymonadales > Lujinxingiaceae > Lujinxingia > Lujinxingia vulgaris. Next base: position 680,449 of record NZ_VOSM01000002.1, on the reverse strand, counting down.
ACGACGCAACGAGTGATCCGAATGCGGGCTGGGGCTGGGGGTTTGACTTCCTCTACAGCCAGTACATGTGGGTTTGGCTGGCGCTGCTCATCCTGACCCTGGTCGAGGTGGTCATCCCCGAGCCGGAGATCGTCGGACTGAGCTTTCAGTTCTCGCGCCCCTTTGTTGTGATCTCGCTCATCAGCCTGGCGCTGGTGAAGACCTGGATGGTCGCCTGGTACTACATGCACCTGATCGCGGAGCGCCCCTCGATCATCCTGATTGCATGCGCGCCCTTCCTCTTCTCGCTCTTTTTGACGATCGGCATCTTCCCCTGGAACGGGGGCTGATCGTAGGAGGCCTCCGACACTTTCGTCGGAGGGTTCAGGGCATCCCACACCCCGCGCTTTCTACACAGGAAGCCGCGGGGTGTTTTTTTATGCGTCGAACATCGCGACAATTTGCCCTCTTGGCTTGAAAGTCACCGCTGCGCATGATTAGTTTGCGGCGCTGTGGGCTTTCCAATTATCAGCCCGGATCCCTCCCGCTCTACCCCCCTTCTAAGAGTCTGGCCGATGCATGGCGTTCAACGTTTTCTTTTTCTGGCGCGCGAGTTTGCGCAGCTGACCAAGCCGGGCATTCTTCGCCTGCTGGTGATCACGCAGTTCTGCACGATGCTGGTCGCCGCCGGGGGCGTGCCCGACCTGTGGACCGCCATCTGGGCGACGCTGGGCACCGTGATGATCTGCGGCAGCGCCAACACCATCAACATGGTCTGGGATCAGGACATCGACGGGCTGATGGGCCGAACGGCGCACCGACCGCTGGTTGTGGGCACGATTAAGCCCGCCCACGCCCTGCTCTTCTCGGGAGCTCTGGGCCTGGGCGCTGTGCTGATCCTGACCTTCCTGGTCAACCCGCTCGCCGCGCTGATGGGCATCGCCGGACACGCCTATTATGCGGTCATTTACACGATGTGGCTCAAGCGCAGCACCCCGCAGAACATCGTCATTGGCGGTGCTGCCGGCGCCTTCCCGGCGCTTATCGGCTGGGCGGCGGTCACCGGCGAGTTGAGCCTGACGGCATGGCTTATCTTCGCGATTGTCTTCTTCTGGACCCCGCCGCATTTCTGGGCGCTGGCGCTCTATAAAGACGTCGAGTACGGCAAGGCCAACGTGCCGATGATGCCCAACGTGCGCGGCCATCACACCACCAAGCTGCAGATGCTCATCTACATGCTGCTTCTGCTGGGAACCTCACTGGCGCTGAGCCTGACCGGTGATGTGGGCCTGATCTATCTTGTGGCCGCGGTCATTCTTGGTGCCGGCTTTACCTACTGCTGCATCCGCGCTGCGTTTGATACCACCGACTACTGGGCCAAACGCACCTTTGCCTTTTCGATCATCTACCTGGGTCTGCTCTTCGCGGCGATGTCCTTCGACAGCCTCCAGACCCATTACTTCACCGAGCGTCACTACCTGGCGGCGATCGAGCGCGATGCCGATCGCATGCGCGCGGAGCAGGACATCGATGAGATTCGTCGCCTGCACAACAGCGCCTCAGCGCCCGTGCTGACCTCGACCCCCTGAGCCCGGAGTGCCTCTGATGGCGAGCTCACCGCATAACGTTCCCACCTCGGAGATGGCCGAGAAAAACGCCCGACTTGGCAAGTGGTTTATCGGCGTCATCGTCGGGATGTTCGTTCTGGGATTTGCGTCCATTCCCCTCTACCGCTGGGTCTGCGCACAGACCGATCCGGGCGGTTCGGCCTATTTTAATGGCGAGGCCGACTCCTACGAGGGTGTGGTGGTCGATGAAAGCCGCCAGATTCGCGTGCGTTTCGCGACCAATGTTGAGCGCCAGCTGCCCTGGTCTTTCAACGTCGCCGAGAAGCACGCCACGGTTCACCCCGGCGAGAAGCGCCTGGTGAGCTTCACCGCGTATAACAACGCGCCCTATCCGGTGAAGGGAAAAGCGGTCTACGACATCAACCCGCCCGAGGCTGCGCCCTACTTTAAGAAGATCGAGTGCTTCTGTTTCGTGGAGCAAACCATCGACGGGGAGTCGAAGTACGAGCTGCCGCTCTACTTCTGGTTTGACCCGGAGTTGCCCGAACACGTGACCGAGGTCACCCTGGCTTACACCTTCTTCAGCGCCGACAGCTCCATGACCCGCGCCAGTCGAGAGAAGTGATGAGCGATGAGCAACCCGCTAAATCGACCGAAGACTCAGTCCCCCGGCCGGGCGCATTTCAGGTCGATGATGAGACTCGGCGTCGTAATCGTCTCACCGCGATCATCATCACCGTGCTTGTGCTGATCATGATCCTCGTGGGCACCCGTCACCAGCTCTTTGGTCCTTGATGGCATCCCGTCGTTTTAAAGCACCGGGGGTAGTCGCCACGCTCTTCGCACTCCTGGGCCTTGCGATCCTGGTGTGGCTGGGCACCTGGCAGAGCATCCGCTACCAGGAGAAGTCCGCTGCCGAGTCGCAGCAGGATGCGCTGGCCGACGCAACGCCACGCGCCGTCACCTCCCTCGACGCTCTCAACAGTGGCGAGCTGGACTTTCACCCGGTGACCTTGCGTGGGGAGTTTGCCGCCGAGCCCTCCTTTCTGATCAAGCATCGCATTTATCAGGGGAAACCGGGCTACTGGCTGGTCAGCCCGCTGGTAATGGAGAGCGGAGAGGCCGTGCTGGTGAACCGGGGTTGGCTTCCTTATGAGAAAGGTGAGGCCACGGCTTCTGCGATCATCGCAGGCACCGCTGGCGAGCAGAAGCTGCATGGTCTTGTTCACTACCTGGACTACGTCGTAGCCGACACACCCACACGAGATGCCCTGAAGAAGGGAGAGCGCGACACCACACTGGTCTTCTGGGACTCCTACGACACCGAAGGTATGCACCAGGCCATCGAGGCTCCCACGCCCTCGCGTGCCGTCATCGTGACGCTCTCCGAAGATCACTCCGGCTCGCCATACCCCATCGCCAGCTACGCGCATATCACCGAGCCCTACCTGACCGCCGAGAAGCATTTCGGTTATGCCCTGACCTGGTACAGCCTGGCAGTCGCGCTTATCGCGATCTATGTCGCGGCTGGCTTCGGGGCGCTCAAAGCGCACGCGATGGCGCCTCGTGAAGACGGGCAGGTTGATTCGCATTCCTGACTCGTCGCATGCGGTGCGGTTCCCCCCTGCCTCGCCAGCTAGAAACGCCCTCCCCACCCCAGCGTTGTCCCGTCCGGCCCTACGCTCACGTCGAATCCCGACATTGAGCCTTGCGGGTGTGCGTCATGGCCCACGCCGTCGATGATGAGCGCTCCGAGCACCGCGGCTCCGACCCCCAGCGTGATGCCGGCACCCAGGCGATGAAGATTGAGCGAGCGCGAGCGTGCGAGACGCTCTTCTTCCGAGGTGAAGTCCATCGCCTGTGTAGACTCGCAGCTCACCCAGGAGTCACCGCCGGTTTGCGCCGAGCAGTTGTAGCGATGTTGCGCCATCAGCGTGTAACCGAGCCAGGCGCCCCCGGCGAGCATCAGGGTGGTGGGGGCAGCCCACGCGACGGGACCGGGGGAAGATGGGGCGGGAGAAAGCGCAACCGGATCGGGCCGCCCCGGGTCGCCCGCGGCTTCGTAGAGCTCGGGCAGTACCGCTCCGAGTGCGCGATGTGCGGCCTGCGTGTCGTTAAAATCGATCAGCACCGCGTTGTATTCGTCATCCACTGTGGCGCTCCACAGACACGCCTGCCCCTCTTTGATCGACTCGATCGGGCCGCAGTAGTCGCCAGTTCCCAGAAGCACGATCTCATCCACCTGACGCGTGTTGGCCATGGAGCGCATATCCTCAGCGCCAACATGTATTCCCGGGTGGGCAGACGGCCAGTATCCCACGCTATGCTCTCCCGGGGTGAATCCGCCCACGCTCCAGGCGGCTTCCCCAAGAACCGTCTCTCCTCCGCAGTCGGCTGAGAAGACGTAGCGCTGCCCGGGCTTGACGCGAAGTCTCGACACTCCCACCTTTTGGCCGAATACAAGTACCGGACAATCCCAGTGGTCTTGCACGTTGATGGTGAGGGTTGTCTCGTAGGTAGCGAGCTTCTGGCGGGCAACCTCCCACATCTCAGCAACTTCCGGGGGCCAGCGCCTTGTGAGAATGGATCGCGCCACAAAGGTATAGGCAAGTCGCTCGATCAGGTGTTGGGCGCGCTCCTTATGCCCCATATCCAGAAGCGCTCGCGCCAGGTAGAGCCCCGCGCTCCGCACGAACACGGCCGCGTCCATGTCGCCCCCCCACGCTTCAGGCACATCGAGCATGCGTTGCACCCGGCCATCGAGCATGGCGGCTGCGGCCTGCGCTCCCTCATAAAAGTACGCATGCTCGGCGGCCTCAGCCCACGTGATGATCTCGTCGCGATACTCCGGCGAGATGTCGGGAAGCCCGTGGTAGTCATCCACGACCTGCACCGACGACCAGGAGCGCAAGAGCTCGGCTGCCGCCTGCGCCGCCTCCAGGTCCTCCTCGTACGTAAGGAGGGAGACCACGGTCACCCGGGCCCGGGTCTCAGCAGTCGGTGCCCAGGGCTCGACCTGGGCCTGCGCCCCGCCGGCGAAGCTCTGCACCAAACCCACCACCCCCACCGCCAACACCCACGCCACCGCTGATCGCATCTCGCCTCCCAACACCAGAGAAATCCCACAGCCCGACCATCGGGCTCTCGTCTGTTATCGGGTGCTGAACGGGACTTTTGCGTGACTTAACATTTATTTACACAACAGGTGCGCTCTACCACCAAAAAACCCGCCTTGCGCGGGCAAGGCGGGTTTTGAGTTTTGCGCGGAGTGAGGGGGCGCGCTTTCGGCGCCCCCCAATGGCGATCTCCCGAGCTCAGAAGACGGTCAGCGCATGGTAGGGCACGCCATGAAGGCGTTTGGAGCCCTCCAGAAAGCCCAGCTCCACCAGGAAGGCACACTCCACCACCACCGCGCCAAGCTCCTGCACCAGGGCGATGGTGGCGCCACAGGTGCCGCCGGTCGCCAGCAGGTCGTCGACGACCACGACACGGTCGCCGGGCGCGAGCGCATCGGTGTGCATCTCGACGCGGTCGGTGCCGTACTCCAGGGTGTAGTCGACGCCAATGCGCTTGTAAGGGAGCTTTCCGGGTTTACGCACCAGGGTCAGCCCCACGCCCAGGGCGTGAGCCAGCGCCGCGCCGAAGATAAAGCCGCGGCTCTCAATGCCGACGATCGCGCTGATGTTTTGCGCAGCGTAACGCTCGCGCCAGGCTTCAATGATCTCGCGAAAGAGCATCCCATCGGAGAGCACCGGGGTGATGTCTTTAAAGACGATGCCCTCTTTGGGGAAGTCGGGCACATCGCGCAGGGTGCTGCGAACTTTGCTGGCGAGATCAGACATCGGTGTCTCCGGGGGAACCGTCCAAACGGGGGTCGGTGAGAGGTTGGAGCGCGTCCCACTGACGCAGCTCGTTGAGGAATCGGTAATGGGTCAGGTCGAGGTCGACCGGGCTTAAACTGATATGGCCTTCGGCCACCACGTTGCAGTCGCTGCCGGGCATATCATCAAAGCCCAGCTCGGAGCCACCCAACCAGTAGTAGGGCAGGTGTCGCGGATCTTCTTTGGCGACGACCTGGCGGCCGTAGTTTCGCCGGCCCAGCTTGCTCACGCGCACGCCGGAGCTCCCGCTCAGCTCGGGAGGAAAGTTCACGTTGAGAAAGGAGGCCCGCGGCATGCCTTCTTTGAGGGCGCCTGCGGCGATGCGGCGCGCCCAGGTGGCGAGCAGCTCGGCGTTCATCGCCCCGCGGCCGGCCTGGCTGAACGCGATCGAGGGCACATCTGAGAGCGTCGCTTCAATCGCCGCGGCCACTGTACCGCTGTAGAGGACATCATCGCCCAGGTTTGCGCCGTGGTTGATGCCGCTGACACAGAGATCGGGCCGCCGTGGCAGCGCGTGGTTGAGCGCGATGTAGACGCAGTCCGTCGGGGTGCCACTGACCGCAAGACGGCCCGGCGCGCGCTCATCGATGCGCAGGGGCTGGCGCAGGCTGATAGCCCCGCTCACCGCGCTCTGCTCGGTGGCGGGCGCCACGACCCAGACCTCACCAAGGTCGGACATGGCGTCGGCCAGGATGTTGATGCCGGTCGCATCAATGCCATCGTCGTTGGAGACGAGAATCAGGGGGCGAGTCACGGGGATCCTTCACATGTGGACACAGGGATGGCGAGGGGATGGAGCGTCGCCGGTTGCCGGCCCGGGGCGGACGGGAACTTCAGCCGCCCTGCCCCAGCGAGACCTTCATGAGATAAAGCGCCTCGCGGGCGGCGTTGGCCACAAGCTGGCTCTCAATCGGCTCTTCTTCCACCGGCTTGATGGCCTCACCGGGCCCCACCTCAAAGGAGTCGTTGAGGCTTAAGCCGACCAGCTGGTCGAGAAACTCCGCTCGCGTCAGCGCGCGCGCGCCGCGGTAGTCGAACAGGCGCACACGTTTGACGCGACCGCGGGCGTCGACGCCGATGCCAACCTCAATCCGCACCACGTTGCCTTCGAGAAGTCGCGACTCCACGCGCGGATCGATAAAGAGCGCAACGCCCAGAAACTTACGTTTGCCGGAGGACTCGTCGACGGCGATGTAGAACTCCGGGTTGCGATCTTCGGGGTAAAGCTCAAAACCCAGCTCCGCTTCGATCTGGGCGACCTCGGCATCGGTATAGCTGTCGCGGCGGCGCAGAAAATCGGTGGCGTCGGGGAAGATCTCCTGGAGGTAACCCCGGGTGATTTCCCAGCTACCGAAGTTCGCCAGGTGGGCCTCGGCCGGCGCAGGCTCCGCCAGGAGCAGCGTGCCCCCGAGCAGCGCGCCGGCGGCCAGACGCATCATCGTGGAGAGGTGTCGCATCACATCAACCCGGGCCAGGTTCAGCCCTCATTATCGGTGTTCTTTTTCTGGGCACGCTTGAGCGAGTCGACCTGACGGTTGAGGCGGTCGAGCTCGCGCTTCATGGTGCGCAGGTCGTCGCGGGTGGCCAGGTTGAAGCGTTTGGCAAACTCATCGCGCTTCTCATCCAGGCCGTTCTTAATCTCGAAGGAGGCGCGGAAGGCTTTGCTCACGCCTTTTTGCACCTTTTCGTTGTTCATGATCTTTTGCGCCGTGGGGCTCTGCAGCGCCTTGAGCGCGTTGTTGACGAGATCGTCTTTCCAGCTGGCCATGGTCTCGCTCCTGGGAGGTCGTCGGGTACCCGAAAGTCTGCCGCGCAGAGCGGCTGAATCGGCGCTGAACATTGCCCTGAGCCCCCCAAAAGTCAAGGCGGCGGGTGCCAACGCCCGCCGGGCGGTAACGTGCCCATCGTCGCAACGGGTTGCATGACAGGTGCGTGTGGCTTGGCGAGCGGGGTAAGGCTCGCTAGAGTCAACGCATTGGATGCCCGTGATGATTTCCCCTCAAGGCCTGAGATGCGGCCTGCTGCTGCCCGAAGAACGGAGTTTCGATGCGAACACAACGCACCTGTCCGACCCGCCCCATCGTTTCCGCGGCCATGCGCGCCCTCCTGCTCGCGGCGTTGGCGGCGCTGCTGGCGAGCTGCGCGTTTGAGTCGCCGCAGCTGGCGCAGGTGAGCTGCGAGAACGAGGGGGAGATCGAGGTGGCGAGGCGGTGCGAAGGGGGCTTCTGGGTCGACATTGAGTCTCCGGAGGATGGCGGACTTTCCGACGCCGATGCGGCGGATACCTGCGTACCTCTCAGCGATGAGGCGCTCTGCGAGCAGGCCCAGGTGGCCTGCGGCCCGCTGACCGTCGACGACGGCTGCGGCGAATCCCGCACCATCGACTGCGGGGGCTGCGCTGGCGAGCCCTATGAAGAAGAGGTCGGCCAGCCCTACCCCTGCTGTGAGAGCGGCCAGAGCTGTATGTGCCAGGATGTCGAGCGTTTTGAGCCTCGCTGCGAGGCAGGCACCTGCGAGGTGGTCTCTCTGGGCGTTGAGACCCGCGCCAGCGGCTGCGAGGCCTGTGAGGCGCAGTGCGACGACCCGAGCGAATGCGGCTACGCGTCGAGCTGTGCGTTGACTGGCGAGCGCACCCAGACCTGCGTGGGGCAGGCCTGTGTCGATGGTGCCTGCGTGGAGAGCGCGGAGCCTTTTGAGCGCACCGAGATCTGTGAGCGCGACACCGACGGCGAGAGCTGCGTGGCGGTCGACGCCTGCTCGGTGGGAAGCTGTGAGGCTGGCGAGTGCGCCAGCACCCCGATCTGCGATGGCACAACGGCCAGCTGCGGTTGCGAGAGCTGCCAGGATTGCTCGGAGCTCGATGGTTGGTACACCACCTCCGCCCCCACTCCCTGCTGTGACGAGGGAGGTGCCGCGGCGAGTTGTCTGTGCCAGCCCCGCGAGCGACGCGTCTACCGCTGCGATGGCACCTCCTGCGCCTACGACGTGGTCGAGACCGACGTGCAGCGCACCGGCTGTGAGACCTGCGCGGCCGATGGCTGCGGCGACTACTCGTCGTGTCAGACCGCCAGCACCTGCGCGCTCGAAGGCACGCAGACACGCACCTGTGAGGTTGCAGTCTGCAGCCCCGAGACGGGTCTATGCGCTGTGGAGATCGAGCAGGAGAGTGAGACGTGCAACGTCACCACCGATGGGACCACCTGCTCCAACGAGGTCTTCCCGGGATGCGACTTCGCCAGCTGCAGCAGCGGGTCCTGCGTGACCATGACTCAGTGTGAGAACACCGACACCAGCTGCGGCTGCGAGAGCTGCGAAGACTGCACCCAGCGCCCCGACGAGTGGCACCCTGTGGAGTCGAGCTTTGTGGCCTGCTGCGAGGGCAACGATCTTTGCGAGTGTGGCGTTGAAGAGCGCCACGAGTGGACCTGTGGTGCATCCGAGTGCGAACTTACCGCTACTGGCGATACGCGGGCGGCCACACCGCGAGGATGTAACACCTGCGGAAGCACGTGTCTGGAGAGCGTACCGGGCCCCTGCTGCTCCGCCGGAGCCAGCGGAAACTGCCAGTGAACTTCCACGCGCCGACTGGCCATCGGGCCGCCGGCGCTTTGATTTTGTGCGTCGATTCGGATAATCCAACGGGGGGCGGGCAGCGGGTGTGTCGCCACGCTGCACAGCAACTCTCCAGAACCTCTCGGACATCATGACCAACGACACTGCTGGCGGGGCCGGCGGCCGCAGCAGCGCCGGCAGACTTCTTAAAATCGCGGGGGGCGCGCTCATCGCCCTGCTCCTTCTGGGGGCGGGCGCCTGGCTGATGGCTCCAAAGATGGCGCGGCGTGTGCTCGACTCCCAGCTGGAACGGGTGGAAGCGCGCAGCGGCCTGACCATTAAAACCGGCGCGCTGGAGACGCGAGGCTTAAGCGGCGTGACCTTGAGCGATCTTCAGGTGGCCATCCCGGGAGACGACGCGCCGGTGGTTACCATTGCGCGCGCCGAAGTCTCACTGGGGCTGCTCGCTGCGCTCAAAGGCGATCGCGCGATCAGCGCGCTGGCGCTCAGCGGCGTGCGGGTGGAGTTGAGCTACGACGACCAGGGACGCCACACCCTGACCCGCATCCTGGAGTTGCAGGGCGACGACGAGGCCGAAGGTGACGCGTCGGAATCCGTGGCACCGCGCGACCTCGAAGCCATCGCCGCGCGCCTTCAAGAGCGCGCGCTTCGACACTTCGGCGGGCGTTTTCCGCAGGTGGAAGTTCGCGACCTGGAGGTCGGCTTCTCCGATGTGCAGACGCCCTCGCGTTGGCCGCTGACGCAGCTTAAGACCGAGCTCGCCACTCTGGAGAGCGGTGAATCTCGGGCGCCCTTTGAGGCCGACGTTCATCTTCAACCGAATGATGCTCACACCTTGAGCCTGCCTGCGACGGTCTCCTTGAGCGGAGCGCTGGCGCTGCCACTGACGCGCAGCTCGGTCGATGTGACCTTCTCCGAGGCGCTTCGTGCCCGGGCACCGGCCCCCTACGACTTTCTCGAGGTGGAGCTTCGCGGGGTGGCGATCACCGATAACTTCGGAGTGGCCCTGCGTGAGCTGGCGCTGCGCAACCGTCTGGAGCCTGGCGATGCGCCGATGGTCGAGGCCGAACTGGCGAGCCTGGCGCTGGAGAGCTGGCCTGCGCGCCCTGCCGACGTGAAGTTGCAGGAACTCCGCGTGGAGGGGCCTCATCTGCGGCTGAACTACGCCGCGCACGGTGCCTCAAACCTGGGTGACCTGGAAGCCCTGCTTCGCCGAGGGGTGGCGAAGCGCAGCGTGCGCACCGCCCGGGAGGTGGCTCAGGAGCTGGCTGAACGCGCTATCGCAGACGCCTCCAAAGATGACGCCGCCGAAGATGACACAACCGACGCCACTCCCGCCGCTGAAGACCTCGACGCGCTCGCCGCGCAGCCCGCCGCGGATGCGACGCAGCCCGCCGGCCCCTCCCTGCGCGAGCTGCTCACCGAGAAGCTGCCCCAGCGCATCAAAGTCAGCGATCTGACCATCGAGGTGGTTGACCCCAGACCTCACGACAACCTCAACGCCCCGCTCCAGCGCTTTGCGTTGCGAGAGGGCGAACTCGATGTGGATCACCGCCCTATCCAGGGGCAGATCGACCTCAAAGCCATCGCCCACATTGAGGGCGCTGTCCTCCCCGCGCGCGTCGATGTCGCGCTCGACCTGCCCTACCGAAAGGGGGGCTGGGAGGCCAAAGTCGACATCGAAGAGCTGGAGCTCTCGCAGCTCGCGCAGCTCGGTGGCGAGCGCATCGCCAGCCGACTTTTCGGAGGTCGCGTCAACGCCAGCCTCGACCTTGGCGAGGGCGAGCAGCGCGGCCGCACCTCCTTTGAGGGGATGTTCGCGCTCGACGGGTTTCGGGCGTTCTTAAGCCCGGTGGCCGCCGACCCCATCGAGCTCGGGGAGGCCAGCATCGCCCTCAAAGGCTACCTCGATCCCAAGGCCGCCATCCCCCCGGCTCGCCTGCTCAAAGCCCCGACGCCGCCGAGCGAGCCCGAACTTCAGGGTGGCGAAGAAGAACTTTCGCAAGAGGAACTTCCCGCCCCGCCGGAGCGTGGCGCCTTCGTCATCGACGAAGGCACCGCCCGCCACCGCGACGCCAGCGCCGAGTTTCAGCTGGCGATCTACGGCTTCGATGGCCTGGACCGCCGCCCCAACCGCCTCGATGTGGCCATCGCGATCGAGCCCACGCCGGTGCAAGCCCTGGTCGATGCAATCCCCTCGGCCATCCTCGGACCGCTGGCCGGCATGCGCCTGGCCGGCACCTTCGGCTGGAACTTCGCCATGGAAGTTCCCCTCTACGACGCCGGCCGCATGCAATGGGACGCTACCCCCGAGCTGCTCAACCTGGAGGTCAAGCACCTTCCCGAAGAGGTTGACGTCTACAGGCTCTTTGAGCGCTTTGATCACACCATCGAAGACACCTGGGAGGTCAAGGAATACCGCCGCACCCGCACCCTGACCTACCAGCGCGACATCGTCATCCCGAAGATGCGGCCGACGCCTGCGCCCTGGCTGATCGAAAACACCGGCATCACCCTTGAGGAGCTCGACCTGCGCCGGCGCGAGCGTGGCTGGCCTGAAGTCCCGCAGTGGTTCCCCGGGCTGGGCATCCCCCGCCAGGCCATCGACTCACCGGAGTACTGGCTCACCCGGCACGCCACCTCCCAGGCCGCGCCTCGCCCCTGGCCGGAGCGCGCGCAGCCGGTCAGCGCGCTCGACTCCTTCTTTGGCGCGTGGAGCCCACAGCCCTCCCCCGACGTTCCCCGCTGGGAGGCTCCAGAGCCTCATCGCCGCCCTCTCGAAGAGACGATCGACGCCGAGCGCTACGGTGACTACGTCTACGTGCCCCTGCACCACATCTCGCCCTATATGGTGCGCGCGATCCTGACGACCGAAGACAACTCCTTCTTCGACCACCCCGGCTTTAACTTCTACGCCATCAAACAATCGGTCGCCGCCAACCTGCGCGCCGGGCGTTTTGTGCGCGGCGCCAGCACCATCTCGATGCAGCTCGCCAAAAACCTCTTCCTGGACCGCGAAAAAGTCCTCGCGCGTAAGTTCCAGGAAGCCACGCTGGTGTGGTTGATGGAGAGTGTCGCCGACATCCCCAAAGAGCGGCTGCTGGAGATCTACCTCAACATCATCGAGTACGGCCCCGGCGTCTTTGGCATTCATGAGGCCGCGGTGCACTACTTCGGAAAACGCCCCGACGAGCTGAGCATCGGTGAGGTCGCCTGGCTGGTGAGCATCATTCCCGGACCCAAGCGCTACCACTCCTACTACGACCGCGGTGAGATCTCGCCAGCCTGGTTCCGCCGCATGGGGCGCTACATCCGCGCGATGGAAACCCGCGAGCGCATCACCCCCGAGGAGATGGAGCTTGCGCTGGCCGAGCCCCCGGCCTTCCACATCCCCGCAGATGGTGAACCCATCTTCCGCGCCGACTACGAGCGCGAGAACCCGCCCCCTCCCCCGGAGGTCCCCGAAGGTGCGGGCGAAGGGGTTGAGGATCTCGGTGGCGAGCCCACCCCCGAGCCCGTCGAAGAGCGCGGGTTTATGCGTCTTTTTGATTGATCGGGTGGAATAGCACGTCAGACCAGGCGCCTTGCTCCATCTGGCGGTTGCCGCCTCTTCCCCTTTTGCTAAGCTGAGTCCATGGCAACGACGTATTCGCCCGACCCCAACCTGGCCCCGGCGCTCTTTGCGCTTCTCGAACGACTGGAGCGCCGCGTGCGTTTGCAGCGCGCCGTCGCTGCGGCCGCCGCCGGCGCATGCCTGGCGCTGATGCTCAGCGCGGTGGGCGTGGCCGCGCTGCGCACGCAATGGCTCGACGAGGCGCTCTGGTGGAGCGTCCCGGTAGCCGCCGTCCTGCTCATCGCCGCCGCCGGCACCTGGGGCTGGCGGCGCGCCGTGGACCGCATCGCCATCGCCCAGCACATCGACCGTCATTACGGGCTGCACGACCGCATCTCCACTGCGCTCAGCCTCTCACTGACGCCGCCGAGCAGTGAAGAGGGGCAGGCGTTTGCCCGCGCGCAGATCGCCGACGCGCTCACCTACCTCGACCGCATCGATCTTCGCGAGGCCACGCCCTGGCAGCGCCCCGCCGACACCACACTGTTGGCGGCCTGCGCCCTTCTCACCATCGGCGTGGGGCTTGTGCCCCTGCCCGACCACCGGGGCACGCTCCCACCTCCCTTTGAAGTTCGCTACGACGCGTTCGTCGACGACGCCACACTGGCCCTGGAGCGCGACCGCATCGAAGCGCTCCGAGAGGCCCTCGGCGAGGATCCCGACCCGCAGGCCGAGGCGATGCTTGACGCGATGGAGGAGCTCCTCGATCGCGCCGAAGCCCGCACCATCTCCCAGCGCGAGTTCCTCGAAGAGCTGGAGAAGATCGAGACGCAATTTGAAGCCGCCGACGAAGTCATCGCTCAAGAACTCGAGACGATGAGCCGCACGCTGGCCGACGCCGCAAAAGACCTCGCCAGCGAAAACGCCGAGGCCCTGGCCGAAGAGCCCGCCCTCAAAGAAGCCGTGGACGCGCTTGCCAACAACGACCTCGCTGCGGCCAGCGAGGCCCTCGAGGAGCTCGCCGAGTCCATCAAAGAAGAGGGCATCTCGCCGGAGCGCGCCGAACGCCTTGCGGAACTCTTTGAGAACTTCTCCGACAAGCTCAACGCCGAAGACGAACGTCTCCAGGAGCTCGTCGAACAACATCGCGAGGCGCTCGAAAAACTCGCTGAGCAGTTTGGCGATGAGGGCAACCTCACCGAAGAGCAGCAGGCGCTGCTCGATGAAGCCGAAGAGATGCTCTCCAACGCCGAGAACGCCCGCGAGGAGTTCGACAACTCCGAGGCCAAAAACCAGCTTGAGCGCCTCTCCCGCGACCTCGACGAAGTCGTCAACGAATACCTGGCCGAGGCCAAAGGCAGCGAAGATGGCGATGAGGGCATCGCCGGCCAGGCCGAAGAAAAGAATGGCGACCGCCCGGACTACCGCAACGAGGTGGGACGCAAGATGGAGGAAGCCTCCGAGCAACTCTCGGAAGCCGGCGAACAAAAGTCGTCACAGCAACAACGCGAGGAGATCCGCCGCCAGATGCAGGAGATGCGCGAGAGCATGTCGCGCGGCACTGGCGAGGCCAGCGAAGAAGAAGAGCGCCGCGGCGACCAGGTCGAAGACTTTATGGATCGCGCCCGCGGCGAGTCTGAAGCCCGCGACGACGCGCAGCTCGACGAGCAGCGGGCACAACAACAGGGCGAACCCGGCGAGGATGGCGAGCAGAAGCCCGGCGCCGAGGCCGAGCAAGCCCAGGGCGAAGAGGGCCAGGCTCAAAACGCCGGCCAACCCGGTGGCGAGCCTCCGCCCGGTGGTGAGGGCGGCGAGCCCAACTCCGAAGGCCAGACCGAAGGCGGAGAGTACCGCCCCGGTGAGAGCGACACCCCCGGCGGCGAGGGCCCCGATGAGCAGGCTCAGGGCAATGGTGAGGGCGAGCTCGATGGTGAGCGCGTCCAGGAGCAGGCCCAGGGCCAGGAGAACTCCTCGGGCAAGACCCGCGCCGAGATCATCCGCGGCGCCAGCGAAGAGGGCTTCGCCTCGGCCGAGTACCAGGAAGTCTACGCCGACTACGAATCCATCGCCGAGGAGGTGATGGAGCGCGAAAACGTGCCCGACGGCTACCGCTTCTTTATCAAACGCTACTTTCAACTGATCAGGCCCCAGCAGCCCTAAGCGGCCGCTTTGAGCCTTTCCACGCCTCTGGAGACTCCGTCTTATGTCCAGTGAAAACACCGCCCCCGACGCCTCGGTGCAGGCAAAAGTTCAGGCCTTTCAGAAAGACGCCGGCCGCATCCGCGAGGAAGTCGGCAAGATGATCGTGGGCCAGCGCGACATCATCAACGGGGTCATCCAGGTGATGCTCGCCGGCGGCAACGTGCTGCTCGAAGGCGTGCCCGGGCTCGGAAAGACCATGCTCGTGCGCACGCTCTCGGAGGCGCTGGGCTTGAACTTCTCGCGCATCCAGTTCACCCCCGACCTGATGCCCACCGACATCGTCGGCGCCACCATCATCGTCGAGGGCGAAGACCGCCAGAAGCACTTCAAGTTTGAGCGCGGCCCCATCTTCTCGAACATCGTGCTCGCCGATGAGGTCAACCGCGCCACGCCCAAGACGCAGTCGGCGATGCTCGAGGCGATGCAGGAGCGCAGCGTGACCGTGGGCAAGGAGACCTACAAGCTCGACGATCCCTTCTTCGTGCTCGCCACGCAGAACCCGCTGGAGATGGAGGGCACCTACCCGCTGCCCGAGGCCCAGCTCGACCGCTTCCTCTTTAAGCTCGTGGTGAAGTTTCCCGACCTCGAAGAGCTGCACAGCATCATGGAGCGCACCACCCAGGTCTCACAGCCCGAGGTCAACCCGGTGATCGACAAGGCGCGCCTGCTGGAGATGAAGCGCTTTGCCCGCGAAGTTCCGGTGGCGCGCCATGTTCAGGACTACGCGCTGCGCATCCTCCAGGGCACCCACCCCGAACACCCGGGCGCGCCGGACATCACCCGAAAGTACGTGCGTTTCGGGTCGTCCCCCCGTGGCGCCCAGGCCATCATGACCACCGCGCGGGTGCGCGCGCTGATCGAGGGTCGCTTCAACGTCAGCAGCGAAGATGTGCGCCGCAGCGCGCAGAACGCCCTTCGTCACCGCGTCATCCTCAACTTCGAGGGCGAGGCCGAGGGCGTCTCCACCGACACCATCGTGCAGAAGATCATCGAGGCGACCCCCGAGTCCACTTGATAAAAACCTCGCGCGGCGACGGGTGCGCCACCGCGCACACCTTCGCTTCGTATCTCCGAAAACGCCTCTTTCCCTCGCCAAGCTGTGAGTCCCCGTGGCCAAGCCTTCTCGCCAACATCCCGACGACGCGCGCTTCGATGACGAGTTCTTAAAAAAACTCGACTACCTCTACATCGTCTCGCGAAAGATGGCCGCCAGCGGCCAGCGCGCCAAACGTCAGAAGAAGATCGTGGGCTCCGGCCTCGATTTTGCCGACTATCGCGTCTACTCCCCGGGCGATGACGTCAAAAGCCTGGACTGGCGCGTCTACAGCCGCACCGAGCGCCTCTTCTTAAAGCTCTACGAAGAAGAAGAGGATCTGCACATCTACTTTCTGGTCGACGCCAGCCGCTCGATGCACCTGGGCCAGCCTAACAAGTGGAACTACGCTCGCCAGGTGGCCGCGGCCCTGGCCTACATCGGGCTGAGCAACCTCGACCGCGTCAGCATCATCCCCTTCTCCTCAAAAGTGGAGGGGCGACTGCCGCCGGCCAAGGGCAAAGCCCAGATTTTTAAGATCTTCAACTTCCTGGATGCCTGCGAGGCCGGCGAACACACCTCGCTGCGTCAGGCGTTTAAGACCTTTGTCAGCCAGAACAAGCGCCGCGGCCTGGCCGTGGTCATCTCCGACTTCTACGACCCCGACGGCATCGAAGAGGGCCTCAACGCGCTGCGCTACCACCGCTTTGAGCCGATGGTCATTCAGCTCTTTGATGAGCGCGAGCTCAACCTGGACTTCCATGGCGAGGTCCAGATCGTGGACTGCGAGACCGACGAGGCCCGCGACATCACGGTGACCCCGGCGATGCTCAAGGCCTACCGCGAGGTCTTTGAGGAGTTCTGCACCGAGCTTGAGGGCTACTGTAAGAGCCGGCAGATCCTCTACTTCCGCGCCCCGATTCAGCAGCCTTTTGATGAGCTGATCCTGCGCGTCTTCCGGGCCGGAGGTTTTCTGAAATGAAGGGGAGTCGTTGATGCAGTGGACCGGTCTGCCAGTTGAGACGGTGCTCGGGGTTGCGGGGTTTGTGGCGGTGTTCATCACCCTGCTCTACCTCCTGCGCCTGCGTAAGCGCCGGGTGCAGGTGCCCTACTCTGCCCTGTGGGGCCGAGTGCTGGCCGAGAAGAAGCGCCAGACCGACTGGTGGCGGCGCTTTAAGCGCCTGCTCTCCTGGCTGCTCTTTATGATCATCGCCGCGCTCATCAGCGTCGCCGCGCTGGGCCCGCGCTCCGCCGACGAGGTTGTGGAGGGACGCCATCTTCTGATCATGCTCGACACCTCCGCGAGCATGGGGGCCACCGATGTGACCGGAGGGTTAAACCGCTTCGAGGTCGCCAGAAATCAAGCGCTGGAGCTTCTGGGAAGCGTCGGCGGCGATGATCGCGTGATGGTCGCGCTATTTAATAACCGCGTGATGCCCCTGGGGCCTTTTGTGCGTGAGACCCAGCCGCTGGAGGCAGCGCTGCGCGCGGCGACCCTCAGCTCCAACGCCACCGACTTCAGCCAGGCCCTGAGTTTTGCGCGCGACAGCCTGCGCGACCGTGGCCAGGCCGAGCTCATCGTGCTCAGCGACGGCGCCGGCCTGCAGAACCTCGACCTCTCCGAGCTCGACCCTGGCGAGGAGGTGCGGGTGCGCCACATCGCCCCCGGCGAGCGCTCCGAAAACCTGGCGATCACCGGCTTTAACGCGCGACGCTACCCCTCCAACCGCCTCGACCACGAGGTCTTCGTCGAAGTCACCAGCACCTTCGACCGCCCCGTCGACGCTCGCCTGGAGCTCTTAAGCGAGGGGCGCATCATCGAGACGCTGCCCCTGGAGTTGGGCCCGCAAGAGGTGCATCGGCAGTTCTACCCGGGCCAGGCTTTTGCCGGCGAAAGGCTCGAGGCGCGGGTGCGCGTGACGACCGGCGATGCCGAAGACGTCTTCCCCCTTGATGATCGCGCCTACGCGGTGCTCCCCCGGGCTCGCAAACTTCGCGTGCAGGTTGTTTCTACCGGCAACCTCTTTCTGGAAGGCCCCCTGCTCCTCAACACCCACATTGAGGTGACCCGCGTCAATCCGGATCGCTACGATCCGCAGGCCGAGTACGACGTGACCTTCTTTGATAACGTCGCCCCCGCGCTCCCCACCTCCGGCGATCTCGTCTTCTTCAACCCGCCCGCGGAGGGCTCGCCATTTGAGATTCGCGGAGTGGACGATGAGCCGATCTTGACTGACGTGGCCTCAAGCCACCCGCTGATGCGCTGGATCAACCTGCAGGACTTGAACATCGCCCGGGCCTCGACCTTCCGGCGAGAGGCCACCGACACGGCCGTGGCCAGCTCGTTCGGGCAGGCGGTCATCGTGGATCGTCAGCTGGAAGATCGGCGGATGATCGCGCTGGGTTTTGATCTTCGGGAGAGCGACTTCCCGCTGCGCGTAGCCTTTCCGATCTTCATCCTCAACATCATCGACTACCTGGCCCAGGACGATGTCGATTTGATGTACGCCTTTGAGACGGGCCGCTCGGTGCACATCCCGGTGCCCCGCAACACCGAGGAAGCCCGGGTCACCGCCCCCGATGGTGAGACGCGCAGCGCGGCGATTCATCGTGGCGAGGCGGTGATTTACACCGACCAGCCCGGCTTTTACGTGCTTACCCCGGGCGGCGGTGAGCCGATCGCGGTGGCCGCCAACCTGGCCAGCCCCGAGGAGAGTCGCATCGCTCCGGCCGATTTGCAGCTTGGCGAGCGCGAGGTCACCCGCGACGCGGCGGGCCTTGTCTTTGAGCGCCGCGAGATCTGGATCTGGCTGGTCTTGCTCGCCATGGGCCTGCTGCTTTTGGAGTGGCTCACCTACAACCGCAGGTGGACAGAATGATCGGCTCACGATCTTTAATCTCCAAGACCGCCTTCTGGGGCGTCCTCCTCACGCTCTGGGCCGTCGGGCTCTGGGCGTATCTGGACGCTGTGGTCTGGGCGCCGGCGGAGACCTGGAGCTTCACCTACGGAGAGCGCACCTTTGAGATCATGGCGCCCGACTACGTCGGGCTGCTCTTGCTCCTTCCCCTGCTGGCCATCGTCGCGCGCTACACGCTCTCAGACTTTCCCCTCTACCAGCGCGTGCTCAACGTGCTCTTTCGCGCGCTGGTGCTGGCCGGGCTGACGCTCGCGTTGATGCAGCCGGTGGTTACGAGCTTCGACTCGAAGATCGCCACGATCATCGTGGTGGACACCTCCGCCTCCTTCCCCGATGAGGCGCTGGAGCAGGCGCGCGAGCGCATCAACACCTACCTGGAGGCTGCCGCCGAAGATGATCAGGTGCGCGTCATCGGCTTTGCCGACCACCCCTACCTGATTGAGCCCTCCGCCGACGGAACCTATGCCGCGCTCCCTCGCCCGGAGCGCCCGCGCGACGCTGCTCCCTCGCAAGCGGGTGATGAAGCCGCAGAAGACGCCGAAGACGTCGTGCCGGATACGGCCAACCTCCAGGAACTCGCCGCTGACCCCACCCTTCAGACCGACATCAGCGCCGCGCTGCGCATGGCCTACGGCCTCTTCCCCGACGATCATCTCAAGCGCCTGGTCGTGATCAGCGACGGCAACCAGACCCGCGGCGATGTGCTGGCCGAGGCCAACCGCGCCGCAGACTTTGGCATCCGCCTCTACGCCGCGACCCTCGACTACGAGCAGCCCCCGGAAGTGCTCATTGAGGCGGTGGACGTGCCCGAAAACATTGAGCTTGGTGCGCCCTTCTACCTCGTGGCCCGCGTCTTCTCGACCTACCCCACCACCGCCCGCCTGACGCTCTGGCAGAACGAATACAAGGATGGCGAGCAAGAGGTTGAGCTGCAGCGCGGCGTCACCGAGGTGCGTTTTCAGACGGAGGTCTACGAGCCCGGCTTTCGGCAGTTTCGCCTGACGATGAATGTGGAGGGCCCGGACACCCACGCGGCCAACAACAGCTTCATGTACAGCGCGCATATCCGCGGCAAGGCACGGGTACTCTATGTTGAGGGTGAGATGCGCTCGCGCCATCATCTGGAGCGCGCGCTGCGCAATGAGAACTTTGATGTGGAGACGCGCAGCCCGGCTGGCCTCCCGAAAAGCGAAGAAGAGCTCGACCGCTTCGACCTGGTGCTCCTCTCAGATGTGCACTCGCGCCACGTGAGCGAGGCCCAGCAGCAACTTCTCACCCGCTATGTGCGCGACCTGGGCGGCGGCCTGATCATGGCCGGCGGCCAGGACTCCTTCGGCCCTGGCAAATGGGAAGACAGCGCGGTGGAGCGCCTGATGCCCGTGAGCTTTGAAGGCGAACGCCAGCGCGAGACGCCTTCGCTGGCGCTCCTGATGGTCATCGACCGCTCCGGCTCAATGGCCGGCGACCGCATTGCGCTGGCCAAAGACGCCGCGCGCGCCGCTGTCGAAGTCTTGCAGCCCGGCGACCAGGTTGGCGTGCTGGCCTTCGACAATGAGATCGACCCCATTGTGCGACTGCAGCCGGCGGCCAACCGCTCGCGCATCCTCAGCGCCATCAACCGCCTGCAAGTCCGCGGCGGCACCGACATCGAGCTCGCGCTCAATGAGGCCTACGAGCAGCTGGCCTTCGCCTCGGCACGCGTCAAACACATCATCCTGCTCACCGACGGGATGTCGGAGCCGGGCACGATCTTCACCCGCATCATGCCGGCGATGCGCATTGAAAACATCACCGTGACCACGGTCGCCGTAGGCGACGGCGCGGAGACCTCGATGTTGCGCCGCATCGCCGAGCGCGGCTCGGGCCGCTACCATTTCACCAACAACCCCTACAACGTGCCGCAGATCTTCACCCAGGAGACACGCACGGTGGCGCGCTCGGCGCTGGCTGAAGAGCCGATTCGCGCACAGGTCGCCGGGCGCGCACAACTTCTCGAGGGCATCGCCTGGAACGCCGCGCCCTACCTCCTGGGCTATGTGACGACCACGCCCAAACCCCAATCCGAGGTGCTGCTCACCGTGGAGGGCGGCGACCCGCTTCTGGCACGCTGGCGAGTGGGGCTCGGTAAGACCGCGGCCTTTACCTCCGACCTCAAGAACCGCTGGGGCGCCGAGTGGGTGCGCTGGCCGGGCTACGCCCAGCTCTGGGCGCAACTCATCCGCGACACGATGCGCACCGACGATCGCGACCGCCTCCCGATGCGCGTCACCGTCGACGGAGAGCGCGCGCGGGTGATGGTCGACGCCATCGGCGAAGATGACCGCTTCATCAACGATCTTCAGAGCGTGCTGCGCGTCACCGACCCGCAGGGCAACGACGCGCAGTTCGACCTTCAGCAGCGCGCTCCTGGCCGCTACGAAGCGAGCTTCCCCCTCCCTCAATTCGGGGCCTATCAGCTCGCCGCACAGCACGACCGCGCCGGCGACACCTTCGCGGTCAGCCAGGCCAGCCTTGCCTACCCTTACCCCCGCGAGATGACCTACCTCGAGCCCAACGAGGCGCTTATCGCCCAGGTCGTCGCCATGGGTGATGGCGAGGTCGACCCGAGCCCGGCGACGATCTTCGACGCCGATGGCGAGGAGGTC
Organism: Lujinxingia vulgaris; assembly: GCF_007997015.1. Taxonomy (NCBI): domain Bacteria; class Deltaproteobacteria; order Bradymonadales; family Lujinxingiaceae; genus Lujinxingia; species Lujinxingia vulgaris. The sequence continues at coordinate 659,097 of NZ_VOSM01000002.1, read as the reverse complement.
CGCTACCGACGCCAGCTCTGGCCCCTGGTGCTGCTGGTTGCCCTGGCGCTGATGGTGCTCGATCTGGCGCTCCGCCGCATCCGGCTCAGCGGTCAGACCGAGCTGACCTGGCTGGCGCTGACCCGCTCCCGATAACTATACCTCCCTGCACAATGCCGCATCGCCCGCCGCCCCTCGCCACATTTGTGGCGAGGAGATACGCGGTATCAAGCCAGCGCGCTCTCATTGCCGGAGTCGCGCACAAAGAGCACCGAGCTGCCGGTGAGTTGCACCATGCGCTCCATGAAGTCGCGGTCGATGGTGTCGGCAAGCCCCATGATCTGCAGGTCGGCGCGGGGCGACTCGGCGATCCACTTCATAAAGCTGCCGCTCTCCACCCAGGACTCGGTGCCCCGAGGCAGACGCGCATCATCGATGAGAAGCTGCAGGTAGCGCTGCGCGTTTTCGGTCTCTTCGGGATCGGGGCAGACGGTGAGCAGTCGCAATGACCCCTGCCAGTTGCGATGGGCCTGGTAGCCCAGCAAGAGCGAGAGGTCGAGGTTGGCCAGGCGCAGCCCCACCGGCCACTTCGGGCTCTGATCGCGCACCCAGACGTTAATGCGCCGCTCATGGCCCAGCGACGACTCGGGGTGCTCAAAGAGAAACGCCGCACCCATCTTGCGGGTGATCGCCACATCCAGAAGTTCCTGCAGCGTGGCCTGCTCGTACATATCGGCGTTGATGAAGAGGATGTTGGGCCGGAAATAGCTCCCCTGCATCACCGCCGAGGCCATATCCACGCCGGCCGGATAGGTGCTGGCCTCAATGGTGACGGCGGTGGCGAAGAGCCCCTCGCGCTGGAAATCGGCGGCCACCGCCCCCAGGTCGCCCAGCGCGCGCTGACGGATCGCCGCCATCGCCGCAGTGGGAAGCTTGCCGGCTCCCATCCCCGGGATGGTCTTATGCTCGCCACTTCGCCGGCGGGGGCGATAGCGCGCGTGCGCATCCTCCTCCTCGTGCACTTCCTGACGTGAGACCGGCGGCGCCTCCTGCGTGCCCTCTTCAGGCTGGGGGTAGGTCTCGCGGCTGAGCACCCCGACGACCTGCAGCGAGCCCTTGGGTGCGGTGAGAAGCCTTAAAAATCGGAACTGCCCATCGAGTTGGGTGCGGCTCTCCACCGGCACCAGCAGGTCGGGCTTCCAGCTGCGCTCATTGGCCTCCTGCGGCCCCCGGGCGATGCGCTTTGCCGCCCAGTCCGCCAGTGAGACAAAGATCGAACTTCGCACCGTCTCCCAGGGCGTCTCCAGCCGCCGCCCCACCAGCACCACATAGATTGCGCCGATCACCGAGAGCGCCACCAGCGCAAAGGCCGGACTGATCACAAACACGGACAGCAAAGAGAGCGAGGCCCCGACCACCGGCACCGCCCTCGGCACACGGAAGGTGGGGCGAAACGAGATCATCCCCAGGCTCTGCTCCACCAGCACCACCAGGTTGATGGTCAGGTAGGTCAGCAAAAAGAACATCGTGATGAGCACCGCGATGCGGTCGAGGCTTCCCAGCATCAGCGCAAACGCCACAAGCCCACCGGTGACAAAGGCCGCGTTCCGCGGCTCGCCACGGCCGGTAACCTGCGAGAAGAACGCGCTTTTCGGCAGGATGCTGTGCGACCCCAGTGCCTGCAGCACGCGCGGCGCCGCCACAAGCGAGCTGAGCGTCGCGGTGAAGGTCGAGGCCAGAATCCCCACCAGCACAAGCTCACCAAAGGCCGCGCGATCGACCACAACGAGCACGTTGTCACGAAGCTCCTGCGGGGTGGCCACCATCGAGTACCAGAAGGCCATAAAGACGTAGACGCACAACGCCACCCCCACCGCCGCAAGCGTCCCGCGCGGGATGCTACGACGGGGATTGGCCAGCGCCCCGGACATACTCGCGCCGACCTTGACGCCGGTGCCGGCCGGAAAAAAGATCGCAAATAAGATCCAGAAGCCCCCGGCCTCAAAGCTGCCAAAGAGCTCGGGGTTGTTCAGCGTCACCTCCCCATCATGTCCCATCCCGGTGAGCCCCAGCGCGATCGAAATGAGCGAGGCGATGATCACGATCATCACCAGCCCCTGCAGGCGAAACGCCAACTTCGTGGAGATCAGCGTCGCCCCGAAGGCCAGCACAAAGACGGCGTAAGCCACAGCTACCGGCGGATGATCCGGGAAGATGTATCCCCAGGCCTCGCTAAACCCGTAGATGTAGAGCGCCGCCGAGAGGGCCTGCCCCACATAAAGGGGAATGCCGATGCTGCCGCCGGGCTCAAGCCCCAGCGACTGACTGATGATCGAGAAGACGCCGCCCGCCCCCACGCGAATGTTGGTGGTGATCGACGAGAGCGACATCGCCGCAGTGCCCGTGATCGCGAAGGTCAAAAGGATCAAGCCCAGCGCGCCCAGGAGCCCGGCCTGACCTACCAGCCAGCCCTCGCGCAGGTACATCATCACCCCGCAGATCGTCAGCACGGTGGGGCGAAACACCCCGGCAAAGGTGCCCAGCCCGTCGCGCACCGAGAAGATCGGCGAGGCGCTCTCCACCGGCGGCGCGATCGCGACCGCCGGATCATCAAGCGCGCTGAGAGGTTCGGTCTTTTGCTCGGCGATCGCGATCGCCTCATCGGTATGCTCGGCAGGGTTGCCGGAATCCATGCTCATCTCCATCGCATCAACTCAATCAGGTGTGCAGACTCCCCCTTCACATGGTGGCTGCAACAGCTGCGATTGTCGGCGCGTACCCCGGCGCTGTCCAGAAACCCCGAGGCCTGCACCGGCGCTAGACATCGCGTCGGCTGTGGGGCTATCATCGCCGGCGAGCACCGCCACTCTCAACTACTTCGACCCTCTTAAAGATGATGGCCATGCGAAAGTTTATCGGAGTCGGGCTGTTGGTGACCCTGATGTCCACTGGAGTTCCCGCCCAGGTGATGGCGCAGTCGGACGCCGACGCCGCCGACATCGCCCGTCAGGTCGAGAGCCTCTCGGCCGAAGGCGCGCAGAGTTTCCGCGCCGGCGACTACGACAAGGCCATCGAGTTCTTCGAGCAGGCTTACGCGCTCGATCCGGTGCCCAACCTGCTCTACAACATCGGGCGATGCTACGAGCAGATGGAGCAGTGGGACGAGGCCATCGCGCAGTACGAGCGCTTTATGGTCGCCCCGGACGTTGAGAGTGAGGCGCGCTCCCACGCGATGGAGCGGGTGCAGTCCCTGCGCGAGATTCAGGCGATGCAGGCCCGCGAAGATGGCAGCACTGGCGACGGCGCTCAGGATGAGGGCCCCGACGATGTCATCGCTACTCCGCAGCCGGCGCCCCCCAACCGCACCCCGGGCATCATCACCACCGCCGGCGGCGTGGCGCTGATCGGCGGAGGCGTCGTGATGGGGCTTATGGCCAGCGGCAACGCCGAGAGCATCACCGACCCCCAGCTCAGCTACGACGATCGTCTGTCCGCGCGCGACAGCGCGCGCACCCAGGCGCTTGTGGCAGACGTCTTCTACGCCTCCGGCATCGCCGTCACCGCCCTGGGCATCTACCTGATTGTCAGCGCCGACAGCGTCGAAGATAACCCTCAGGCCTCGCGCTCGGTGCTCACCCCCTGGGTGGGCAAAGGCAGCGCCGGCGTTGGCCTGACCCTGGGCTTCTGAACTTTATGACGCGCCCTCACACGGCGCGCACCTGCTCCCCAAGACCGAACCTATGTCTTCTTCTCGCGACCAACGTCGAGCGCTCTACGAAAAGCTCGTCGGCCAGACCGTGGCCGATCGCTATGAGATCGTCAGCCTGATGGGGTTTGGGGGCATGGGGGCGGTCTATGAGGCGATTCAGCGCAATATGAACCGGCGCATCGCCCTGAAGTACATCCCCTCGCATAACCCGGTGACCGCCGCGCGCTTTGAGCGCGAGGCCCTCACCGTCAGCCAGCTGCGCCACCCCAACACGGTCACCGTCTTTGACTACGGCCAGACCGACGACGGGTTTCTCTACCTGACCATGGAGATGCTCGCCGGGCGCACGCTCACCGAAGCGATCAAGACCGAGGCGCCCTTCTCGCCAAAACGCGCGGTGCATATCGCCTCGCAGATCTGCCGCTCTCTGGCCGAGGCGCATAAAAACGGCATCGTTCACCGCGACGTCAAACCCGACAACATCTTCCTCATTGAGGTCGACGGTGACCCGGACGTGGTCAAAGTCCTCGACTTCGGCATCGCCAAGGCCGTAGGCGGCGAAGACGACGTGCAACTTACCGGCGACGGCCGCATCGTCGGCACGCCCCGCTACATGTCGCCCGAGCAGATCCTCTCGCAGAGCGTCGATCACCGCAGCGACATCTACAGCCTGGGCTGCATCATCTTTGAGATGCTCTGTGGCGAGCCGCCCTTCCAGGGGCCGACCACCACAGCCCTGATGATCAGCCACGCCCAGGATCCGCCGCCGCCTTTTGCCGAGCGCCTCTCCGAGCAGGCCCTCGACATGATCCCGCTGGCGCTGGAACACGTGGTGCGCCGCACCATGTCCAAAGATCCCGGCGCGCGGCCGCAGACCACCGAAGAGCTGCGCGAGGAGCTTGAGAGCGCGCTGAGCAAGCATCACGCCGCCCTTGCCGCCGGCATCGCCTCACCGACCTCCACCGGCAACCACTTCGCGCCCTCGGTGCCCGGCGGAGCTGCGGGAGGCTTTGGCAACACCGGCAACTTCACAAACAACGGGCAGTTCACCGGCACGGGCAACTTCACCAACAATGGCCATTTCACCGGCACCGGGCAGGCGATGGCCCCCGGCGCGCAGCCCGATCCGCAGAAGAGCGGCCCCAATAAGGGGCTCATTGCTGCGGTGGTGCTGGCGCTTATCATCGTGCTGCTGCTGGGCGTAATGGTGATGCGAGGACAACAAACTGGCGAGTCGCAGACGCCTGACGCGCTTGTGGCCGCACCCGCCGAGCCAGCCCCCTCGCCAGTCGAAGAGCCCGTTGAGCCCGATGTCAAAGAACCCACGGTGGTGGCCGTCAATGACACCATCATTTTGCGCCTGACGACCGAGCCCCCGGGCGCCACGATCCTGGAAGGTGAGGATGAGCTGGGCACCACGCCTTACAACCTCTCGGTTGCCCCTGGCGGCGATCCGCTGGCCTACCGGCTTCATCTGGAAGGTTACGAACCTCTCGATGTGCGCATCCCCATCGACCCGGAGCGTGGCCTGCGCCAGGAGCTCAGCTACGAGCTGACCGCCGAGGAGCGTCGTCCCGCACGCCGCGCACCGCGCACCGAGAGGCGCACGCAGCCCCGCGAGGAGGTCTCGCAGACCGAGGAGGCTCCCGCCGAGGAGGAGGCCCCGACCGAGCCGCGACGCCCCTCCATTGAGCTGCTCGACGATGGGCCCAGACCTAAAGTTAACCGTCTCTAACCCTCGCCGGGGAGCCCGGCACCCGGGGGCATCCTCATCCTGAGCGTTCATGCAAAAGATCTGCCCAACCTGTCAGCGCAGCTACGGCGACGAGGTCGTCTACTGCCCTCACGACGGCATGAAGTTGCGCCACAGCCGCCCCGAAGGCGACGATCCGATGATCGGACGCGTGCTCGACGGGCGCTGGATCATCGAAAAAGCCATCGGCGCCGGCGGCATGGGCGCGGTCTATCTGGGACACCAGCGCAGCGTCGATCGCCAGGTGGCCATCAAGACCCTGCGCGCCAACCTCAGTGAGACCGACGACTTCGTCGACCGCTTCTTCCGCGAAGCGCGCATCGCCACCACGATCAACCACCCGCACAGCGTCACGATCCTCGACTTCGGCCAGGACGAAGACGGCACGCTCTACCTGGCGATGGAGTACCTGGTGGGCACGCTGCTCAGCGAGCGCATCGAAGAAGGCAACATCACCTTTGAAGAGATCTTGCGCATCGGCGTGCAGATCGCATCGGCGCTCTCGGCGGCTCACGACGCCAACATCGTCCACCGCGACTTAAAGCCCGATAACATCTTTCTGCTCGACATCCCCGGTGGCGGCACCTTCGTCAAGGTGCTCGACTTTGGCATCGCCAAGGTCCTGGGCGCCGAGACGCAGGTCACCCGCACAGGCCAGGTCTTTGGCACGCCACAGTACATGAGCCCGGAGCAATGCCAGGGCCATGAGGTCGACGGTCGCGCCGACCTCTACAGCCTGGGCTGCATTCTCTACGAACTCGTCGGCGGGCGGCCCCCCTTCTCGGCCGAGACCCCGATGGCGATCTTGATGGCGCACGTCGTCAACGAGATCCCCCCCTTAAGCCAGCATTGCAGCGCGCCCGCTCCGCTGGAGCGCGCGATCAACTCGCTGCTCGCCAAAGACCCGACCGACCGCCCGGCCGACGCCAGCGCGGCTCGTGCGCTCTTTGAGGCGCTGCTCGCGGAGCTCGACCCGCAGATCCTGGCGAGCTCCCCGGGGCCTGCCGATCCCAATGCGCCCGCGCCCTCTCAGCCTGTGCGACCGGGCCACACCATCACCGAGACGCAGACCCAGCCTCCGGTCGCCTCGCTGAGCACGCCGATCGACGACCTCGATGATCTGGCCCCCATCACCTACGGCCGACGCTCCCGCACCCCGCTGATTCTCGGTGCACTGGCGGTGGTGATCATCGCCGGAGCTGCCTTCGCCATGATGGGGCCGGCCGGCGACGCCGAGGAGTCCGCAGAAGTTGCGACCGAGGCGCCTTCCCCCGCCGACGATGGTGCCGATGTTGCGAGCCAGGCCGAGGTTGAGGCGGAGCTTCGCGCGGCCCGAGAGGAGCTCGCCCGCGAGCAGACCGAGGGTCACGCGCGGGAGCTTGCCGGACCGGTCGCGGCCCGGGCTCGCCAGACTGCCGAAGCACTTCAGGCCATCGCCGAGGCGGAGCAGCGCGCCGAAGCTCGCGCCTCGCGCCGACCTTCACGACGCGCGCCCGCGCCGAAGCCTCGTCCCGAGGCCAGGACCGAGCCCGAGCCTCAACCCGAGCCCGCTCCACAACCCGAAGCGGAGCCGGCCGAAGACGATCCCTTTGACGGGTTCTTCTCAGAATAATGTCTTTGCCTGAATGACGTGGTGTTGCGCTATGGCTTCTGCCCCATCCCATCGCGTCGCGCTTGCGAGTGTGCTGTCGCTGGGGCTTCTGGCCGGCTGCGCGACCACCTCCGAGAGCGACTACATCGTGCCGGGGACCACCGATCTGCGCATCAGCCGGGTGGAGTTGCGGGGCGTAGAGCAGGTCTCGGAGAGCGAGCTTCGGGACGGCCTGGCCACGCGCGAAGATCCGGGCTGGCGAGCCGCCGTGCCCTGGCTTCCCCTCATCGGCGCCGAGCATCAGTACTTCAATCAGTTCAGCTGGCAGCGCGACCGAGAGCGCATCGAGACCTTCTACCAGCGGCGTGGCTACTTCGGGGCGACGATCGTCTCGGAGTCGATCATTGAAAACCCGCAGGAAAACACCGTCAGCGTGCGGGTGACCATCGATGAGGGTGAGCCCACGCGCATTGAGCGCATTGAGCTTGAGGGCCTCGACCCCTCGTCGAAGATCTCCCGTGACGATCTTCTCGAAGAGCTCCCGCTGACCCCGGGCGCGATCTTTACCCAGGACGACTACGTGACCACCCGCGACGCGCTGGGACGGCGGCTGCGCGAAGCGGGTTACGCTTACGCTGCGGTCAGCGGCCGCGCCTTCGTCGATCCGGAGACGCGCCAGGCCGATGTGTTCTTCTTCATCGACGCCGGTCCCCGCTCACGCTTCGGTCAGGTGCATATCTTCGGGCTCGAAGACGTCGAGGAGCGTTTTGTGCGCGAGGCCATCACCATTGAGCCGGGCGAACAGTACGACCCACAGCGCCTCAATGAGACCCAGGAAGACGTCTACGAGCTCGGGGTCTTCGGGCTCGTCACAGTGCTGCCGGCCCACGAGGCTCGCGAGTTCACTCTGGAGGACGAAGAGGATCGCGAGCGCCTCGAAAACCTCCTCGAAGAGAGCGATGTCCCCGACGACGCCGACCCGCAGAAAAGCGTGGAGACATCCCCGCGCCCCGGCCTCGCTGCGACCGAGGATCCCGACGAAACCTCCACTGAGACCGACACTCAGGAGGGCGCCGACACCGATGAGGCTGCTGGCAACACCGCGCTGGGCGTGAGCACGCTTCTGGAGAGCGCTCAGCTGGAGGCCGAGCGCCGCAGCCGCCTCGACCCGGAGGTCCCGGTGGTGGTGCGCCTCAAGGAGGCCAAAAAGTACAACCTGCGCGTAGGGGCCGGCCTGGCCGTGGAGAGCGCCCGCCAGGATGTGCGCGGGCTGCTCAACTGGTCGGCGCGCAACTTCCTGGGCGGGCTTCGCCGCCTGGACCACTTCAACCTGGCCGGCTACGCCTGGGCTCCCGGGCTCATCCCCCGCGAGGAGCTGGTCAACCGCGGGGTGATCCTCTCCAGTGAGCTGCGCTTCTCGCAGCCCCAGTTCATCGAGCGCCGCACCAACCTGCGCTTAAGCGCCAGCGTGGAGCGCGATGTGCGCGAGGGCTTTTCGGTCTGGAACCCCGCGCTGCGGGTGGGCCTTGATCGCCCCATCTTTCGCAAGCTGCGCCTGGAGGCATCCTACAACGTGGCCTACTACAACTACTTCAACGTCGAAGAGTCGCTGGTCGACGTCTCCACGACCACCCTGGGCCTGGACTTCCAGACCGAGTTCTTGCTCGAGTACCTGGAGCAGTCCTTGATCCTCGATATGCGCAACGACGTGCTCGACCCCACCTCCGGCGCCCTGGTGGCCCTCACGGTTCAAGAAGCCGGCAGCTTCGCTGCGGGCGGCGAGTTCGACTTTATCAAGCCGGTCCTCTCGGCGGAGGGCTACGTCCCATCGGATCTTCTGGGCCGCTCGGTGCTGGCGATGCGCACGCGCCTGGGCAGCGTTTACAACACCGGCCGCGACACCGGCGTGCCCATCCAGAGCCGCCTCTACAGCGGCGGCACCGACGGCATGCGCAGCTTCGGTCGCCAGCGCCTCTCTCTCTACACCCCGTCCGGGGAGGCGGTGCCGGTGGGCGGGCTCACCCAGTTTGAGTGGTCGGTGGAGCCCCGGGTGCGCCTTGTACCCAACCTCTTCTCGATTGGCGACGTGTGGGGCGCGGTCTTCGTTGACGCGGCCACCATCCTGCGCGGTCAGCTTGAGGTCGACACCGCCGCCAACGACCAGGGCACCGTCAGCTTCAGCGAGCTCGCCCCCTCCCTGCTCTACGGCCTGGGCACCGGCGTGTGGTGGAACACCCCGGTGGGCCCGGTGCGCCTGGACTTTGCCTACACCTTAAGCGACACCACCCGGGACCCGCGCTTTCGCCGCTGCGCCGATCCTTCCACCCAGGGCACCGAGGCCTGCGTCTTCGTGCCTCAGGATCAAGACGCCATCCAGGAGCTGCTCGTGGGCTACGGCTTCTACCTGAGCATCGGGCACTCCTTCTGATCGCGGAGAAGTCGCGCTACCACGCCACGTTCCGCGCATCGCCGGGCATAAAAAAAACCGGGCCCGAAGGGCCCGGTTTTGCATCTCATCTGTGCCGCTTTGCGTCAGGGCACGATCGTGATGTCGGCGCTGTTGACGTCTTGCTCCGAGACGCCGAAGCCACTCCAGGGCGTCAGCGCGAAGAACGCCAGGGCCATCGCCACGATGATAATTTCGACGGGGTTCTCATACCACCAGTCCCAGAAGACCGGGGTCTTTTTGCGAGAGATATGCTGAGGAGCGCGCTCGGACATCGTTAACTCGAACATGGGTAGGTTAAAACCATCGACCAGATCACCGCCAGAGGTACCACCGGGGGGCATCTGGCGCAAGACGTTGTGCTTAGAAGCGCCCACCAAAGCTCATGCCGAAGCTACGCGCCGAACCGCCTGCACCCGCATCCGAAAACCCGGGCGCCTGGGAGGCCGGCGGCAAGCGCCCGCTCCAGTCGCGCCCCAGCAAAAAGAAGCCCGAGCCGGTCAGGACCAACCCGCAGCCCAGGGCCTGCCCCACATTGACCGTTCCGTAGGCCGCCCCCGCTCCGCAGAGCGCGCTGCCCACAAACCCCATCACCGCCAGCGTATTGGCCCACCACGGGGGCGCAACGCTGATGCGATCCAGGCGCACGGGGCGGTCCAGCGCCCTCTCGGAGCCGGGCATCGGGATCACATCATCGCCGCCGGCTTCGGCGACCTCCTCCTCGGCAGCCTCACCGACCTCCGCGCTGGCTTCTTCTTCAGCCGCTTCGGCCGGAGCCTCTTCGGTGGCGCGCTCGTCGACGATCGGCGCTTCAACCTCGTGGACCTCCACCTCATCGGCCTCAGCACTGGCCAGCTCCTCACTCTGGCGAGGAGGCGCGGCGCTGCCGACCTGAAAGATGCGCTCGACAGTCGCGCCGGCGCCTACCTCGACGACGGCCTGCAGGCGCTGGCGGTCAGGGAAGACCAGCGTCACCACGTTCTCCCCGGCCCCCACCGGCATCGTCACCGGCGCCTCGCCCTCCGGCTCGCCCATATACTCATTGAGGTAGACGGTGGCGCCGGCCGGCACCGAGTCGACCACCAGGTAGGCCTGGATGTTCTCCTCAAGATCGCGCAGCTGATCGATCTTTGCGCGCACCCTCCCCTCGACCGGGCTGTCTTTATCGAGCTCCAGGTAGCGCAGCAGCGTCTGGCGCGCGCGGGCGTAGTTGCCCAGGTTCTCGTAACTCAACCCGATACGGTAGAGCAGGCGCACGTCTTCGAGCACATCGAAGGCCTGGCGGTACTTGAGCAGCGCCCGACTGAACTCGCCAGCGTCGTAATGATCATTGGCCTCCCGCACCGTATCAAGTGCCGCCTCCGAGCTCTGGGCGTAAAGGGGCGCGCAGAAGAGCAGCGCCATCACCGCCGCCGCTGCCGCCAGCCATCGTCTCATTGAGCGTGCGCTCACCATGGATACCGCTCCCATCGAAGGCCGCCCCTTAAGGAGCAGCCGCATGTCCATCGCATTGCCAGTAGTCTTCGGTCTGCAACCTAACCAGCAGCCCGTCTCGAAGCAACCACAACGCCCCTTCGGGGGATGCGCGGTTGCTAAAGAGCGGTCGGGGACTATATTACTCGCCAGCAGCTGTCCTGCCCCGCGGTCGCGGCCCTCTCCCCGAGAGCGCCGTTGTCCCGAATCCGGCCGACCTCGCCAAGATACCGCGGGCATCTGGAGGACACAAAAGGCGTAACTGGCCCAGAACAAAGGATCTTCATGGCACGGTTGATGTCTAGCACGGAGCTTCAACAGCGTATCGCAGAAGGCGAAGACTTCGTACTGATCGACATTCTCAACCCCGAGGACTACCAGCGCGAGCACATCCCCGGCGCAATCAACATCCCTGTGGAGTCGCTCAAGGAGCGCGCCCGCAAGGACCTGGGTAAAAATCAGCGCATCGTCGTCTACGGCGACAGCCACGACGCCGAGGCGTCCAACCGCGCGGCAAAAATCCTCGAGGAGCTTGGCTTCCGCAAGGTCTCCGACTTCGATGGAGGCCTGGACGCCTGGAAGAACGCAGGCTTCCTCACCGAGGGTAGCGAGGCTGAGATCGTCGGCGAAGTCACCCGCCTCTGATCACACAAGACCCTCGCGGCCCGGCATCATCATGTGCCGGGCCGCGCCGCTTCACAAAAAAACCTCGCCGCGATCGCGGCGAGGTTTTTTTGTGCGTGCATGGCGAGGTACTTAAAGCTCAGTCCTCAACGGTCGCTTCGGCGCGGTAGAGGATCACATCGCCCTCGGAGTTCGCCACCAGCGCCTGATACTCAGTGCCCGGGTTCTCCTCGACCTTGGCCCACTCACCGGCCATCTCATCGGCCCCTTCCTGGGTGCGGAAGAGCGCCAGATGCGCCGTCTCGGCCTCGCGGTCGTAGCGGATCAGCGCGAGCATCGTCTCATCCTGCACCTCGGAGGCCTGCAGGTAGGGACCGCCTTCGATGGCTTCGAGCTCGTCCATATCGACGATCTCCTCTTTGCCATCGGCAAGCGAGCGCACCACAAGGCCGTTATCTTCGCTCTTGGCGACGATCACGACCTCTTTGGCCGGAGCACCATCGAGGTTCACCCGACCGCGCTTCTCTTCTTCGGCGGCCAACAGGTAGATGCGGTGCGGAGCGATCCCGCGCGAATCGAGCAGCTTCTGCAACCGGTCGCGCTCCTCGAGCAGCTCCAGGAAGCGTTGTGCGTCGCGCAGGTTCGTGGTCCGAAACTCCACCTCGCCCTCCTCATTGAGGATCTTGCAGTGGCGCGCACCGCGCTCAATGACCAGGCCATCATAGGACATCAACTCGTCTTCATTCGACGTCACGATTGTTACCCTTTTGTTTCGAGATTTCTGAAGAATTTCGGGACTCAAAACCCGCCAACGGGTCGTTATCATTAGCACACGCGTGCCCCTTGTAAAGTAGGTCGCGTCAGATGCGCCCGCATCGCCCCCCTTCTTGCGCCCCGGCGTGGGCTGTGCGACCACATCCTACGACCAGAATTCGGGGCGATGAGGCGTGTGCTACGCCATCCTCCCCCCTTACTTCCAAATGACGTGCCCGCTATGATGAAGTTTCTCCTTCGCCATCGCTCCCATTCCACAGCCTGGCTTCTGGCGGCGCTATTGCTCGCCGGCTGCGCCCACGATCTTCAACGTGGCGAGGATGCGCTGCGCGCCGGCGACGCCGCCCGCGCTGAGAGCATCGCCCGCGAGCAGCTTGAAGAAGAGCCCGGTAGCGCCCGCGCCAACCTGGTGTTGGCCGAGGCGCTGGTGGCGCAGGAAAAATATCAGCAGGCGCTGCGCCCGGCGACGCGCGCGGAGCAATCTGGTGAGTTCGGCGCGCGCGCCTCCACCCTGGTCGCCGGCATCAATGAGGCGCTCAATGAGCCGGCCGAGGCCGCGCTGGCCTACCTGCGCGCCCGCGACGATGACGACGAAGCGGTCGACGCTGCGAAGTTGGCCGAGGTTCTCGAGGCCGGCATCACCCACGCCGAGGTGCGCCAGCAGCTCCCCACCCTCATCGCGCTGCGCACGGCGCTGCGTAAGCTCGACGCCAACCATATTTCCGCCACCCTGGATCGTCTTCGTGCTGACGTGCTGCTCTATGCCGATGAGTTGGCCGCGCGCGGCGAGTACGTCGAGGCGGTCGATCTTCTGGAAGGTGTGCTGGCCACCGACCCCGACTTTGAGGACGGCGCCTCACAGCTCGGCGCGCTCTACCTGAAGCTCGATCTTCCCGATGAGGCGCTGCGCGTCTGGCGCGACACGGCCTCTCGCGTCTCCGATGACGAAGCGCGCGCCAAACGGCTGGTTGCATTCGCAGATCGGGCCTATGAGTTCGACGCGCACGCCGCAACCGTTGATCTTCTCGAAGAAGCGATCGCGCTGGTTCCCCCGCCCCATCCCGACCTTGTGCATGTTTACTCGCGACTTGCCCGCGCCTTCCTCGACGCCGAGCAACCGGCGCGCGCCGAGGCGGCCCTTCGCGCCTCCCTCGACAACGAGCCCGAAGAGCTCACCGCCGCCCACTACACCCGCAGCGCGCGCCTTGCCGCCGACTACGGCGCCCCCGAAGTTGCGCTCAACATCTTGCTCGACGCCTCCGAGACGGTGCAGCCCGACTGGCCGATGACCGAGCTCCTGGCCAACCTTCTGGCCTCCCGCGCCCGACTCGATGAGGTCGAAGAAGTCATCAACCGCTTCGTCGAGGCCAACCCGCCGGCCCATGTCGCTCTGGAGCGCGCGGCCAGCTGGGCGCAGCAGCGCAACAACCTCCCGCTGGCCCGCTCGCTCTACGAGCGCGCCCTGCAGTTCCCCGAGACCAGCGACAACGCCAACCTCGCGCTCGGCATGGTGCTCATGGAGCTCAAAGATCGCGAAGCGATGCTGCAGGCCTTTATGGCCTACCTGCAGGCCGTCGACATGGAGACGGCGAGTGTCTTGCAGATCACCACGCTGCTGACCCGCGAGCGCTTTTTTGAAGAAGCCGAACGCCTGCTTAAACGCCTGGGCAACCAGACCCGCGAAGACATCCGCGTGGTCGAGGCGCTGGCCGGGCTCTACGCCACCTGGGGGCGCCCGGCCGACGCCGAGGCTACCTACGACGCCTGGATCGCCGCCCGCGGCAATCAGGAAGAGGATCTTCGTTTTGTCGCCGAGCGTTTCTGGCGTCTGGGCGATCCGGGCCGCTCGCTGAGCTATTACGAGCGCTCCGCCCGTGCCGGCAACCACCGATCCTGGCTTAACGTGGCCGACATCAACTTCGAGCAGGGCCGCTTCCCGGCGATGAGCGCGAGCCTGGACCGCTACATCGCCGACAGCCCCGCCGAGGAGCGCCAGAGCGCGCTGGCCGACGCCCTGATGCGCTACCGCCGCGCCAACCTCCCCGAGCGCATGGAGTCCACGCTGGTGGCGCTTATCGAGCAGGCGCCTGAAGACTGGCGCTGGGTCGAGCAGCTCGCCGACCTCTATTTTGACACCGGTCGCGACGCGCGCGCCATCGACACGCTGGCGCAATTTATGGCCGCGACCGATGCCCCGGCCCAGGCCTTTGAGGGCATCCTGATTCGCCTGGGCGCGCGCCAGCGCGCCTCAGCCGCCCTTCCCCTGGCACGCCAGATCTTTGGCGATCGCGACGACTTCGCATCTAACCGCGTCTTCGGCGACGTCTACGACGCGATGTCTCGCGAGGCCGCCCTCGACGACGCCACCGAGCTGCGACGCCGCGCCGCGCACCACTACCGCCGCGCGCTCGAGCACGCCGACGCCACGCCGGAAGGCTGGAGCGAGCAGGCCGACGCCCTGCTGCGCGACTGGAGCCGACAGGCCGACTTCTGGCGCCAGCGCCGCTACTTCAACGTCGCAAAACTAGCCTACGAGCGCGCCATCGCTCAGGGTAGCTCGCCATCCTCGGTGGCCCTCCCCTACGCCGAGACGCTCCTGGAGCTTGGCGAGTTTGAGCGCGCTGAGACGACGCTTGAGCAGCTCCACCGCGACCGCTCCCGCAGCACCCGCGACGCGGTCCGCATCGCCGAGCTCCTTATGAAGTTCGGGCGTTATGAGGCCGCCGAACCCTACCTGCAGCTCCTCTTCGCCTCACCCGACGCCGACGCCAACCGTCAGGGCTTTACCCTCCTGGCGACCATGTACCGCCAGCAAGACCGCCTCGACGAGCTCAGCCCGCTCATCGACAGCTACCTGGCCAAAGCCCCCAACACCCTCATTGCCCGCCAGCTCATCTTAAGCACCCTGGAGAGCGCCGGGATGTGGGATGAGGCCATCGCTCAGCTGGAGCGCATCGCCTCGATGGCCCCCGGCGAGCACACCTACCTCATCGCCATCAACCACTTCCGCGCGGGCCGCGCCGACAAGGCCGCCGAGCTGCTCACGCGCTGGGCTGCCGAGGGCTCGCAGACCGAGATGTGGCTCGCCGCCTCCGACTTTCTGGCCGACCATGGCGAGCTGGATCAAGCGCTCACGCTCCTCGATACCGCCCTGGATCGCGCCCCCGGCGACCGCGCGCTGCGCCTGCAACGCGCCACACTCCGCGCCCGCGCAGGCCTGCTCGAAGACGCGCTTGATGACGCCAACGTATGCCTCGATGAGCGCGAGGAATGTCCTGGTGCGCTCATCACCAGCTTCATTGAGGAGGTGAGTGTCGCGGGGCGCTTTGACCTGGCCGCGCCCTTTATGGAGCAGGCCCGCGTCAACTCCGCCCGCAACGCCGCCGAGACCCCGGGACGCACCCACCCGGCGCTTCTCTCCGGCGATCCGGAGCAGGTCCGCGCCTTTGTCGATAAGGTGCTCGGCCAGGGTGTCGGGCTCACCGAGCTCGTCAACCAGCTCGACACCGCCGGCTACCACGCGCTGAGCCAGGCGATGATCGAAGAGGAGCTCCGCGAAGGCGACGCCGCCACCGGCGCCCTGCTGCTGCTCAACCGCCAGCTCGCCATCACCCCTGGCGCCGCCGTCGACGATCTTTTGATGACCCTGCGGCCGGTGATCGACCCGCTGGATCGCAGCAATGAGGATTTTGTAGGCCCCGTCGGCGACACGCTCATCCGCATGGGACGCCGCGCTGAGGGCATCGCCTACCTGCGCGCCGCAGTCGATGCTGGCGACGTCAGCTACCTCGGCCAGCTCGCTCAGGCCCTCATCATGGAGGGCCAGTTCGACGAGGGCATGAGCCTGCTGGTGCGCGCCGTCAAAGACCCCACCGCCAACACCGAGAGCGCCGCCGACGCGGCCATGCGCCTGGAGCTCGCGGCTCAGCCCGAGCTCGCACGACGCCTCCTGCAGGAGCTTGCTCGCCAACCGGAGACCAGCGCCCGGGCCTTCCCGCTTAAGGTTCATTACGACCTGGAACACCACGGCGACGTGACCCGTGCACTTGCCGACGTCGACGCCCACCTGACGTGGATGCAGGAGCTGCGCGGCGCCGACTTCGGCCAGCAGCTCAGCAGCGACGCCCTCGAAGACGCCGTCGTCGGCGCGCTCGAGACCATCGCGTCTCTGGGCTACGTCGAAGCGGTCCTCGGACACCTCGACACCCTGCCCGACGCGCTTCAGCAGTCGCCGCGCCTTGGCCGCCTTCGGCTGCACGCCGCATTGCTTCGCGGCGACGATCAGGCCATCGACGGCGCCACCGACGCGCTGCTCGCCAGCGCCGACAACGCCCCGGAGGCGCGCCGCCAGATCACCCACCAACTCCTGGCCTTCGGCCACACCGAGCGCGCCGACGCCATGCTCGCGCCGCTGCTGGAGCGTCATCCGGCCGAGCCGGCCAACTTCGCCCTTCAGCTCGCGTTGCTGCGCGCCACAAACGCCCCGGACGCCGCCCTCACCGACGCCGCCGAGGCGCATATCAACGCCAGCGCCGACCGCCAGCTCGCGCGCACCCGCGTCAGCGAGCAGCTCTCAAACCTCGCGCTGGACCACCTCGCGCTCGACGTCGCCCGCCGGGGCGCAGCCCAGATCCCGGTGGTCTCCGAGCTCAACCTCGCCATCGACGCCGCCGTCTTGGAAGGTGATCTCAACACCCTGCGCGATCTTCTCCCCCGGCTGATGCGCACCGCCGACACCCCCGAAACCATCCTCACCAACCTCTACCGCCGCGCCCGCTACAGCCCCGACATCCGCGTGCCGCTGGCCATCCTCGACCACCTTCAGAGCCTCCACCCGGCCGCCATTGGCTGGGAGGTCGAGCGCATCTACCTGCGTTTCCGTAACGGGGACGTCGAAGAGGCGCGCGAGCGCATGGTGGCGATGGTGGAGCGCTCCAATGCTCACCCCTCGGTGGTCGACGAGCTGATCAAGATGCTCAGCACCGAGCGTCTCGACGTGGAGATCGCGCGGGTGCTCGCCAGCGCGCTCGACCCCGACACCCTGGGCCCCCTGCACCTGCGCGCCATCGCCGAGGCCGAGCTGGCCATGGGCTTTGACGATCGCGCCGAGCCCTGGCTTGCCCGCCTCGACGCGCTCGCCGGCAACCCCTCGCATGGGGTGGCCATCGCCACCGACCTCAACAAGCGCCGCCTCTACGACGCCGCCTTGCAAGCCCTGGGTGAGCCACAGGCCGAAAACTCCCCGGCCTTCGATGCCGCCCACGCCATCGCGACCATGGGCAGCGGACAGCCCGCCGCCGACAAGCTCCTCGCTGCGATGCGCCGCGGCATCCCCTCGGTCAGCGCCCTTCACGATGGTCTGGTCGCCGCCATCGACGGTGAGCTCGCAGAAGATGCACGCCAGGTCATTGAAGCCCTCACCCAGACCCCGATGGCCCCGGCCTACGCCGCCACCCAACCTCTGCAGCTCGTGCTCACCGCGGGCGCGGTCGACCGCAGCGGGCGCGGCATGCAGTACGTGCGCGACTTCCTCGACACCCGCCTCCCCCGCATCGCCAGCAGCGCCGGCATCAACTGGCAACAATTCGCCGGGCAGCTCGCCGAAGCCTACCGTCACCACGACGCCCTGGCCGCCTACGGCGTCTACCGCGACCGCATCTACCAGTCGCTGTTGACCAGCCCCCGCCGCGAGAACCTGGCGATCTACCTCAACAACCTCGCCTACATGTACGCCACCACCAACGCCAACATCGACGAGGGGCTCGCGCTCGCCAGGCGCGCCATCGCCCTGGCCGGCGGCCGCAACTCAAGCTATGTCGACACCCTGGGCTGGCTGCACTTCCGCCAGGGCGATCTCACTCAGGCGCGCGACACCATCAGCAGTGCGCTCAACGTCTACGACGGCAGCGCCGTGGGTCTCGAAGAGCTCTACCGCCACCTCGGCGACATCCTCGACGCCCAGGGCCAGCATCACAGCGCGGCCTGGATGCACATCTACGCCGACCGCGTCGGCCAGCGCTCCCCCTGGGAGGGCGTCCCCTGAACCTCATATTTTCCAGGCTGGCAACACCCACAAAAAAGCCCGGGCGCGCGCGCCCGGGCTTTTTTAATCAACTTTTTTAATCAACGTTTCATCGTCGCACTGCGAACGCTTTTCGCACGCGTCGACCTGGCCGACTCAGCCCGCGATCTCCCCGCCGGAGTCTTCATCCCACTCCAGAAAAGGCCCCGGTAGCTGCTCGTCTTCATCATCGAAGGGGATGTCGATCACCGGCGGCGCGGCCACCGGCTGCGCCTGCAGGCATTTGACCAGCGCCTGAATCGCGATGCGCCGCCGCGAGCCCAGCGCGCGGTTCACCACGAGCTTGAGTTGGCTGTGACCCAGCACATCAATGGCGCGGAAGTCGTGTTCGTGCATCGGCGCCGGATCTTCGAGACGATCCACAAAGGCATCGGCCAGCCCCAGCAGACACGCCGTGTAGGTGTCGCTGACATTGACCACCTCCACGTTCATGCCGCGATGCGCAAAGACCTCGCGGGCCAGCGCCGGGTAAGGCGTGGCGATGCGCGCCAGCGGTCGCGATGAGAGGCTCGCAAAGGTCTCACCCTTAGGCGCGGCCAGAATCAACGGGTAGCGTCCGAACGCGAAGGTATAAGGCCGCCACACCTCCACGCCGGTCTCATTGAGAAGATCGGTGCTCATCACCCCCAGGTGGCTGATCGCGTGCTCGACGTAGGTGCCAACATCGGCCGGCGCCAGCGGGAAGACCTCAAAATCAAAGCCGCACCCCAGCGGGTCGCCCACGTGGTGGAGCCCCGGCATGTCCAGATCTGGCAGGGCAAAACCGCAGGCGCGCAGCTGTTCGACGATCGCGTCGAGCTCTGCGCTCATGGGCAACGCCAGCCTTAAGCTCTGTCGCTGTGTCATCCTCGCTCCTCGCCACGGGCAATGACGCGCGTGGGCAGGTTATTGCGTCGTCGCTCCAGCACCTCTTCAAAGCCGAGCACCGCATCGCTCTCGCGCACCGTCACCACCTCATGCGCGCGTCGACGCGCCCCGCCCTGGGCGACCTTCGGGTGCAAGAGCTCCACCAGCGTCTCCAACGAGAACGAGAAGCCCACCGCCGGCGTCTCTTTGCCAAATCGCCCGATCAACGTGTCGTAGCGCCCGCCCCGCGCCAGCCTGCGGCTGGCACCTTCGGAGACCACGCTAAAACCAATGCCGGTGTAATAGCCCGGCCCGTCGATCTCGCCCAGGTCGATGCGCACCTTCTTGCCGTAGCCAAGCTCGGCCAGCGTGCGCTCAATCGCCCGCAGGTACTGCACCCGCTCGATCAACGCGATCTCATTGGGCAGCGCCTGCTCGATCCAGTCGAGCTGCTGCAAGCCGCCCTCCAGGCCGGCGAGCACGGCGATGGAGTCGATGAAGGGCTTACGGGTGCCGAGCCCCTCGAGGATCAGGCGCACCTCATCGGGGTCGCGCGCCAGAATGGCCTCTTCCACATCTTCGCGGATGCGCCGCGGCGCGCCCGTAGCTTTCAGAAGATGGCGCGCCAGCTGGTGATCCGCCAGGTTGATGTGGAACATCTTGAGCCCCAGGCGCTCCAGCACCTCAAGCACAACCAGCAGCACCTCCACATCGGCCACCAGCCCGCCGCGCCCGATGAGCTCGGCGCCAAGCTGGTAGCTCTCGACCTGCGCGCCGCTGAAGCTGCGCTCAATACGCACAACCTTATTGGCGTAGCTCACGCGCAGCGGAAGCGGCAGCCCGCTGAGCTGAAACGCAAAGGTCTTGGCCACCGCCGGCGTCACATCGGGGCGCAGCACCATGAGGTTGCCGCCCCGATCCACAAAGCGAAAGCTGCGCGCGATCTGATCTTCGTCGAGCGCGCCTTGCAGAGCATCGAAACGCTCCAACAAGGGGATTTGAATTTCTCGGTAGCCCCATCCGCCAAAGACCTGCATCGCCTGGGCGGTCACCTGACGGCGAAGGCTCACTGAGCGGTCCAGCGCCGGCGTCGCAAACTGTATGTCCAGCACGTTGTGCTCCCTGGTGGGTCAACTCTCCACGTCGCGCGCTTGCCACTTCGGCGCCCTTTTAGGGGGGCAACCCTGCGGTGTCAATGGCACCTCATGACCGCCTCATGGTGCGCCCCGCCACCTTCGAGGTAGCGCGCCGCGCTCGACTGGATTGTCCGGGCCAAGACCATTACTAATGTAACGAATTGCGAATCATGATCTTCCCAATCGTATTGGAGCCAGTATGGCGTCTCTTCGCTCTCGTCATCCATTCTCACTGCTCGCAGCACTTGCTGCCGCGCTGCTCTTTCAGACGCCGACCCTCGCCAGCGCCCAGGCCCCGCCGCCGGGGCCCTACCCCGCGTTGAGCGCCCCGGCCCAGGTCGAGCGCTCCGGCGCACGCGACGCCGCCATCATCGTGGCGCTGCAAGACTACGTCTTTCTGCCCGATGTCCCCGGCGCCATCGACAACGCCAACGACTGGGAGCGTTTTTTGAGCGATGACCTGGGCGTGCCCCGCGTGCACACCCTCACCGACCGCCAGGCCACCCGCGAGCAACTTCTGCGCTTTGCCGAGCAGGCCGCCTCCGAGGTGGGTGAAGGTGGCACGCTCTGGTTTGTCTTCATCGGCCACGGCGCCCCGGGCTCCGCCACCGACGGGCTCCTGGTCGGCGTCGACGCCCAGCAAGACCCCGACAGCCTCAAAGCCCGCGGCCTCGCCCAGCAGGCGCTCCTCGATGTGCTCAACAACGGCAAGCAGGCCAACACCGTGATGGTCGTCGACGCCTGCTTCAGCGGGCGCGCCTCCAACGGCGACCCGCTCGCCCCGACCCAGCCGGTGATCCCGATCAACGTTCAGCCGACCTTGAGCAAATCCACGGTGATCCTCTCGGCGGCCGAGGCCACCGAGTTCGCCGGGGCGCTCCCCGGCGCCGAGCGCCCCGCCTTTAGCTACCTCTTGCTCGGCGCGCTGCGCGGCTGGGCCTCGTCGGAAGAGCAGGTCAGCGCGCGGGACGCCTGGAGCTTTACCCGCCGCGCGCTGCGCGGCATCCCCGGGCGTTTTCAACAGACCCCCTCGATCTTCGGCAACGACGAGCTCGTGCTGGTGCGCGGCGCCTCCGAGAGCAACCCCGGGATCGAGCAGATCATGCGCACCGCCGCCTCCAGCCCCTCCACCCCGCACTCCGATCCCACGCCGGCGCAGGCCAACCCGGCTGAAAACTCGGCGCGCTACCAGAGCTTCGCGCTCAGCCCGGGCTTTGTCCCCGACCCGGCCATCGGCCGTGGCCTGGCCGGAGGCGCCGTCAACGCCGCCTCGCTTGGCCCGGTCGCCGGCGGCGAGTGCATTGGTATGGTGGATGCGCGGCCCGACCATACGGTGAAACTCTCCACGGATTTTGGTTACCTGCGCTTCGGCATCACCAGCGCCGCCGACACGAGCCTCGCCATCCGTCGCCCCGACGGCAGCTTCCTCTGCGATGACGACACCCACGGCCTCAACCCCGAGATCGCCGGGCGCATGCCTGCCGGCGATTACCAGATCTTCATCGGCGCCATCGGCCAGGCCGACGACCGCACCTACCGCCTGGAGCTCTCCGAGCGCCCGGTCAACGCCGCCCCTCCGCAGAACCCGGGCTCATCCGCAGCGCAGGCCAACTTCCCCGGCCTCACCCTCTCCCCGGGCTTCACCCCCGACCCGAGCTCGGCCAGCGGCCTTGCCGGCGGCACCATCGACGCCTCCTCCATCACCGGCGCCACCGCCGGATGCGCCGGCAAAATCAGCAACCGCCCCGACCACATCCTCACCCTGGGCGGCCACTTCTCCACCCTCTACCTCGGCGTCAACTCCCAGGCTGACACCTCACTCATCATCCGCCGCCCCGACGGCAGTTTCGTCTGCAACGACGACACCCACGGCCTCAACCCCCGCATCAGCGGCACCTTCGGCCCGGGCACCTACCAGATCTATGTAGGCTCGCTGGCCAGCGGAAACCCCTCCTACGACCTCTACGCCTCCGAACTCAGTTACGGCGTCCCCTCCCCCGGCGCCGCCCCCACCCCCACCCCGGGAGGAAGCTACCAGCGCTTCTCGCTCAGCCCGGGATTCTCGCCTGATCCGGCCGTCGGCAGCGGCACCGCCGGCGGCAGCCGCGACGCCTCCTCCCTGGGCGGAAGCCCCACCGGCCCCTGCGCAGGCAACATCGACACCAGCCCCGACCATCGCGTCACCCTCCAGAGCAGCTTCAGCTACCTGAAGTTCAGCGCGAGCTCCCCCATCGACACCTCCCTTGTGATCCTGGGCCCCGGCGGCAGCCGCTACTGCAACGACGACTCCGACGGCCTCGACCCGGCCATCGAGGGCGCCTTCCCCGCTGGCGAGTACGAGGTCTACATCGGCAAAGTCGGCACCAGTGATAGCGCGAGCTATACGTTGGAGATCACGGAGCTTCGTTGATTCATTAATTCACTAAACTGCGTACGCACCGCCAATCGAGGCCCTCCACCTCCCCCCCAAACCGGTCACCGCCCCCCTTTTTCGCTCCTAACCCCGACAACCTGTCACACCTCGACCCATGTTTACGAGGGTCACCGTGACAGGTTGGCACACCCAGACCGCCTCAGGGGGGAGGTCACCTCCCCCAAAACACGCGCGATGACCGCTTTTCGGGGAGGTCACCGTGACAGCCTGGCACACCTCGACCGGTTTTGCCGGAGGTCGATGCAGATTTTTCTCGCCATCGACCCTTCTCCAGCCACCTCCCCCTCGCCAGAACACCCTCCCTGCCCCGCATCTGGCGATGCCTGCCCCTGTTTCCTACTTTTGCGAGCTGTGCTAACTCCACCCTCCCTGTTAGCGCTGGCCTCCGACGCGCACCCATTGCGGGCCAGCGCCCTTTCGTGGGCTCCGGTGCGCGACGCAATGACAAGCACAACCCCGAGGTTTTTTGTGGACTGGCAAGAGCGCTACTTCAAAGGCAAAAAAGTCTGGGTCAAGGTCGACCACCTGGGGGACCCCATCGTGGAGTCGGGGCGCGTGGAGATGCGCTACCAGAACAGCGAGGACGCCAAGATCTACCGCGCCTCCCCGGCCAACGTCTCCGCCCAGTCGGCCGAGCTCGTCGATGCCACCCGCGACTTTGAAGAAAAACTCGCCGGCAAAAAACGCCCCTCGTCGTCGAAGAGCGGGTCGAAGTCCTCAACGTCGGGAACAAAAGCGGCCCCGGGCTCCATTACATCGCTCGAAGCGCCCGAGCGCTGGGGGCCGCGCCACGAATCGACGTCGGTTCCCGACACCATCGCCGCGCTTGAGTGGCCCGAGGAGGGCGTCGTGGAGATTTACACCGACGGCGCCTGCTCCGGGAACCCCGGCCCCTGCGGCTACGGCGTGGTGATTCGCGATGGCAAAAACTACCGCGAGATCGGCCAGTACCTCGGCCAGGGCACCAACAACATCGGTGAGCTTATGGGCATCAAAACCGCGCTGGAGGCCGTCGAAGACCGCAGCCGCCCGGTGCATATCTACACCGACAGCACCTACTGCATCGGCGTGCTCACAAAGGGCTGGAAGGCCAAGGCCAACCGCGAGCTTATTCTGGAGATCCGCGAGCTGGTTTCGAAGTTCCCCGACCTGACCTTCCACAAGGTCAAAG
The DNA here is from genome assembly GCF_007997015.1 of Lujinxingia vulgaris. NCBI lineage: Bacteria > Deltaproteobacteria > Bradymonadales > Lujinxingiaceae > Lujinxingia > Lujinxingia vulgaris. The sequence goes on along the minus strand of NZ_VOSM01000002.1, from coordinate 635,079 downwards.
GCCACTCCGACCACCCGCTCAACGACCGCGCCGACTTTATGGCGACCTCCTCGCTCGATGACGCCCGCTAAGCTCCCCACGAGTCAGACTTTTCAGACTTCGCCTCAACCTGATGACCTGCGATGGATGATCGACGTATGACCAACCCCGATGAGACCCCTCTGAGTTCGAGCGCCGCAGACCCCAACGCCGCGCTGGAAGAGCGCGTCGCCGACGCGAGCCAGTTTGTCAGCCGCATCCGCGCCTCGCTGGCCCCCATCGTCATCGGTCAGACCATGATGGTCGACCGCCTGCTCATTGGACTTCTGACCGGTGGCCACGTGCTGCTCGAAGGCGTGCCGGGCCTGGCTAAGACCCTTACCGTCAAGAGCCTGGCCGAGAGCATCCACTGCCAGTTTGCGCGCATTCAGTTCACGCCCGATCTTCTGCCGGCCGACCTCATCGGCACGATGATCTTCGATCAGGCCTCCCGCGACTTTGTGCCGCGTAAGGGTCCGGTCTTCACCAACATTTTGCTGGCCGATGAAATCAACCGCGCGCCGGCCAAGGTGCAGTCCGCCCTGCTCGAAGCCATGCAGGAGCGTCAGGTCACCATCGGCGACGCCACCTACAAGCTCGATCGCCCCTTCCTGGTGCTCGCGACCCAAAACCCCATCGAGCAGGAGGGCACCTATCCTTTGCCCGAGGCCCAGGTCGACCGCTTCATGCTCATGATCAAGGTCGGCTACCCCACCCGCTCCGAGGAGCGCCAGATCATGGACCTGGTCACCGAGAGCGCCGAGATGCCCACCCCGCAGCCGGTGGTCACCCCGCAGGAGGTCCTCGACGCCCAGCAGCTCGTGCGCCAGATCTACATCGACGACAAGCTCAAGGATTATATCGTCGACATCATCTACGCCACGCGTACGCCCGAGCAGTACAAGCTGCGCTCGCTGGCTGACTTTATCGACTACGGCGCAAGCCCGCGTGCCACCATCTACCTCAACCTCGCCAGCCGCGCGCACGCCTTTTTGGAAGGCCGCGCCTACGTGACGCCCGAGGACATCAAGGCGGTCGCCTACGATGTGCTGCGTCACCGCGTCGTGCTCACCTACGAGGCCGAGGCCGAGGAGTACACTCCCGAGCGCGTGCTCACCACGATCCTGGAGACGATCGACGTCCCCTGATCCGCGCCGCCCTCACGCCTCACACCCCTCTGACTTTTTCAGGACGCCCCCAGACCCATGCTCCCCGGTGAACTTTTTAAAGCGGTACGTCACCTCGAGATCGTCGCGCGCCGCGCGGTCAACGATCACCTGGCCGGCCAGTACCACAGCGTCTTTAAAGGGCGCGGCATGGACTTTCTCGATGTGCGCGCCTACCAGCCCGGCGACGATATTCGCGTCATCGACTGGAACGTCAGCGCCCGCACAAGCGAGCTGCACGTCAAACAGTTCACCGAGGAGCGCGAACTCACCGTCTTTTTGCTCGTCGACGCCTCGGCCTCCCAGTCCTTCGGCACCCGCCATCGGCGCAAACAAGAAACCGCCGCCGAGCTCGCCGCACTCATCGCGTTTAGCGCCATTGCCAACAACGACCGCGTGGGCCTGATCATCTTCACCGATGAGGTCGAGGTCTTTTTGCCGCCGCGCAAAGGCAAAAAGCATGTGCTGCGCGTCATCAAAGAGATCCTCGCCCCGCGCGTAGAACGCCGCAAAACCTCGATCAACACCGCGCTCGAATACCTCACCCGCATCAGCCGCAAGCGCAGCATCTCCTTTCTGATCAGCGACTTTCTGGATGCCGACTACGAGCGCAGCTTAAAGATCGCCAACCGCCGCCACGAGCTCATCCCGCTCGTGGTCGTCGACCCGATGGAGCGGCGCATCCCCGAGATGGGCCTGGTGCATTTTGAAGATCCGGAGTCGGGCCAGATCATCCCCGTCGACACCTCGTCCTCGGCGGTGCGCGAGGCCTTTGCCGCGCATATGTCGCGGGTGCGCCGCGATCAGCAGCGTATTTTTAACAAGCTGCGCATCGACAGCGTGACCATTGATACCGAAGGCAACCACATCGATCCCCTGGTGCGTTATTTCAAGCAGCGCGCGAGGCGACCATGATCTTTTGTCCACCAGAACATCCCAAACGCGCCCGACGCGCGCTGCTCATGAGCGCGCTAACGCTGCTGCTCCTCGCGCCCGCGCCCGGGCTGCTCGCCCAGGAGCCCACCGAGCCCCCGGCGGCCGACGCGGCAAATGATAATCGCGATGAAAGCGACGAGGCGCGCGCCACCCTGGAGAGCCACGAGCTGGTGGTGCCCGACGGGCTTAAAGTCGGCGACACGGTCAAGCTCAGCGTCAGCGTCAACCACGCCCCGGACCTGCGCCTGACCGTCGTGCCCCTTCCCGAAGGCTCGCGCTGGGAGCGCGTCGCCCTGGAGAGCGAGACGCGCGACGAAGGCGGCCAGAAGATCACCACCTTCGAGCTCGAATACGCCGTCTTTCGCCCCGGCCCCACCCGCTCCCCCGAGGTCGTCATCCGCGCGCTGGGGAGCGACGGCGAGCCGGTGGAAATCACCGTGCCGCGCACCCCGGTGCATGTCGCGCCGATCAGCGACGCCGGAGCCGGCCTTTTGAGCGCGCGCGGCGCGCGCGCCCTGCTCGTCTCCGACGCCACGCCTTACCTCATCGCCGGCGGCGCCTTAGGTCTGCTCGCCATCGGCGCTGTCGCCGGACTTATGGCACGACGACGCCGTCGCCCCGAGCCAAACGACGCCCCGCGCCAGCCCCCGGCCGAAGAGGCCCTGCAAAAGCTCGAGTTCCTGGCGAACTCCTCACTGCTCGAAGATGGCGAAGTCATGGCCTTCTACGTGCGACTCTCCGAGACCCTGCGCACCTACCTGGGGCGACGCTGGGGCTTTCCCGGCACCGAGCTCACCACCACCGAGATCGTTGCGCGCCTCAAAGAGCGCGCCACGCTCCCGGCCGACCTGAGCATCAGCGATCTGGCGCAGTGGCTGCGGGCCTGCGACCGCGTCAAATTCGCCGGCCACACCCCCGCCCCTGCCGAGGCGCGCCAGCATCTTCAGGCGGCCTTCCACATCGTCGAGCGCACGCGCCCGCGCCCCGAGCAAACGAGCGAGGCCGGCAAAGACAGTACGCAACCCACTGAAAACACAGCCATTTCAGACACACCAGACAAAACCCAGGCCTCACAGCCCCCCTCCGAGGCTCCCGACGCCAGCGAGGAGGACGCCCGATGATGAGCTCCCCCCTGCTGATCGCCACTTTCGCCTTTGCCCACCCCTGGGTGCTGGGCCTTTTGATCCTCATCCCGCTGCTGGCGGTGATGATGCTCATGCCCCGCTACCGCGCCCGCCGCCAGCCTTCCTTTCTCTTCTCGGCGACCGGGCGGCTGGCGCAGCGCCCGCGCGGCCCCCGGGTAGTGCTCGACCCGCTGATCGATCTGGCGCTGCTGCTCGCGCTGGCTGCGATGATCGTCGCCATCGCCCGGCCTCAGACCTCCGAGCCTTTGCCGGCTCAGGTCGAAGGCATCGACATCTTTGTGGCCCTGGACATGAGCGGCTCGATGCGCGCGATCGACCTCGACCCGGCCGAGGCCCGCGCGCTGGAGGCCCGAGGCCAGCGCCCGCCCACCCGCTTTGAAGACGCAGTACGCACCCTGCGCGAGTTCATCGCCACCCGGCCTAACGACCGCATCGGCGTGGTGCTCTTTGCGCAGGACGCCTACCTGCACTTCCCGCTGACCCTGGATCATGAGCTTTTGGACGACAGCCTCGCCAGCCTGCAGCTCGGCGACATCGACGACTCCGGCACGGCCATCGGCAACGCCCTGGGCCGCGCCGTGGCCGGGCTTGTGGAGAGCGAGGCCGAGTCCAAACTCATCATCCTCATCACCGACGGCGACCGCCGCGGCGGCAACATCTCCCCGGTGCAGGCCGCCGAGATGGCCCGCGACATCGACGCGGTCGTCTACCCCATCCTGGTGGGGCGAGAGGGCAAGGCGCTTATTGCGGCCGGCCGTGACATCTTCAGCGGTCGCATCGCGTATCAGACCAGCGAGTTCCCGATTAACCCCGAGCTGATGCAGGAGATCGCCAGCATCACCGGCGGCCAGTACTTCCGTGCGTTTGATGCCCGCTCGATGCGCGAGGATCTCCACGAGATCATCGACGCCTACGACCGCACCGAGCTCGAAGACATCAAGAGCGTGCGCTACCGGGAGCACTACCACTCCTGGGCACTTGCGGCGCTTTTGCTGCTGGCCTTCCACTTCTTCGCGCGGCACACGCTGTGTCGGACCTTTCCTTAAGAAGAGGCGCCGATGGTGTTCGCAAAGACCGACAACCTCTACTGGCTGGCCCTGCTCCTTCCCCTGGCGGTGGCCTGGGTCAGCTACGAAGTCTGGCGCCGCGGGGTGATTCGCCGCCTGGGCGACCTTCCGCTGATCGAGGCGATGACCGCCTCGTTCAATCCCACCCGCAAGCTCGCTGCGCGCATCTGCCAGCTCACCGCCCTGGTGCTCCTGGCCATCGCCCTGGCCCAGCCGCAGTGGGGCATCAGCGACGCGCCCTCCTCGCGCGAGGGCCTCGATGTGGTCTTCGCCATGGACCTCTCCCGCTCCATGCTCGCGGAAGATGTCGCGCCCAACCGCCTGGAGGCCGCCAACCGCGAAATCCAGACCTTCATGACGCGTCTGGCCGGCGACCGGGTGGGGCTTGTGATCTTCACCTCCCTCTCCTTTCCGCAGGCCCCGCTGACCACCGACTACGCCGCCATCAACTTCTTTTTGCGCCGCGTGCACCCCGAACAAATCCCGGTGGGCGGCACCTCACTGGGGGCCGCGCTGGTCGACGCCATCGAACTTCTCACCGGACGCGCCGAAGACCCGGAAGCCGAGGGCGCGATGGCCCGCTCTCCCAACCAGGTCATCGTGCTCATCACCGACGGCGAAGATCACGAATCCGACCCGATGGCCGCCGCCCGGCGTGCCAGGGAGCTGGGCATCCGCGTGGTCACTGTGGGCGTGGGCAGCACCGAGGGCGCGCGCGTGCCCGTCTTCGACCAGTACGGCAGCCGCCGCGGCTACCTGCGCGATCGCGATGGCGAGTACGTCGTCAGCACTCTGGACGACGCGATGCTCAAAAAGATCGCTCAGACCACCGGCGGCACCTACATCCACTTCGACCGCCCCGGTGCCGTCTCCAACGCGCTGGTGGGCTTTCTCGACCAGCTCGAACGCACGCAGTTTGAAGACCAACTTCGCGAGCGCTACATCGACCGTTTTATGATCTTCCTCGTCCCGGCCTTTTTGCTCACCCTGCTCTCGATCTTCCTGGGGCAACGCGTGCTGCCGACCGTCGGCGCAGGCTCCCCGGGAGGGCGTCTGGGCGCTCGCGTACGCGCCATCCTCGGACTCTCCCTCATCACACTCCTTCTCGGCGCCTCCGGCTGCGAACCCCCGCCTCGCCCCGACGCCGCCATCGAAGAGGCCAACCAGCTCATCGACCAGGGGGAGTTCCAGCAGGCCCTCGATCTCATGGAGCCCCTGGCCTCGACCTACGACGACCGTCCCGAGTTTCATTACAACCGCGGCCGCGCCCTGCTCGGCCTGGAAGATTTTGAAGGCGCCCGCGAGGCCTTCGCCCGCGCGCTCACCGTCGATGATCCGGAGTTTCGCGCTGCCATCTTGTACAACCTGGGCTTAAGCCTGGCCGGCCTGGAAGAATGGCGCGAAGCCCACGACGCCTTCCGCCAGGGCCTCAAGCTCTTCGCCACCGTCGAAGAGCCCGAGGATCCGGAGCTTGGCGAGGCGCTGCGCCACAACCTGGAGGTCGCGCTGCGCGCGCTCTACCCGCCCTGCGCGACCTTTGAAGATGAGCTTGAGCCCAACGACGACCCTCAAAACGCCCACACCCTCGAAGAGCCCACACTTAAAGACCTCACCCTCTGTGGTGAGAACATCGATCTTTTTAAGATCGACGCCGTCCCGGGCAGCTTGCTGGGCGTGAGCGCGACCTTCAAAGAAGTTCGCGAAGAGCCCGACCCCGAGCGGGTCTTTCTGACCGAGCCGGGCGCGCTGCGCCTGAGCATCCTCGCGCCCGACGGCCAGACGGTGCTCGCCATCGACGAGGGCCTCGACGATGACGACGAGGCCCTGCGCGGCCAGAACGCCCGTGGCGAGGTGGAGCGCGCCATTGAGGAGATCGTGCTCAGCCAACAACTTCTGGGAAGCCCCCGGGCCGCGCCGGTCTTCATCGCCGTGGAGACCGACCCGGGCCTGGAGTTCGCCTACGAGCTCGACGTGCACTTTGTGCCCCCCTGTGAGGCGCTGCAGGAAGAGTCCGAGCCCAACAACTCCGCCGGCGCCGCCGCGCGTCTGGAGGGCAACGAGCATCAACTTCAGCTCTGCAAGGGCGACGAGGACTGGTTCACCTTCAAGATCGATAACGCCGAGACCCTTTTTGTCGATCTTCAACCGCAGCCCGACCTGGAGTCCGAAGATCCGCCGCAGCTCACGCTCGAAGTTCGGAACGCGGCCTCCGGCGAGCTTCTGGCCCGCGGGCTCCCGGCCGGAAACCGCCTCAGCGCGGGCATCCCGGAGCTTGGCGAGGTGGATGAGGTGATCGTGGCCATCACCGGCGTGGATGAGGCGCAGCAGGGCCCCTACACGCTCAACTTCTTTCCCTTTGCGGCCTGCCCCTCCGGCAACGACGCGCACTGGCCCAACAACAGCCCCGATGAGCCGGCGACTTTGAGCGAAGAGCAGCAGGAGGTGCGCTACGCCCGCATCTGCCCCGATGAGGCCGACTTCTTCAGCGTGCCCGTCCCCGAAGATGAGCCGCTGCAGTGGGGCATCTCCAGCATCCCGCAAGAGGCCTGGAAGCTCGACGCTGACCCGGCCTCCGAGCTCCCCTACGGCCCCTTTCCCACCCACACGCTGTCTCACGTGGATCCGGTGATCGGCGAAGACCTCATGGTGGCGGAGCGCCCCGAGAGCGCGCCGTCTGCCCCGGCTGCCGCCGCAAACTCGCCAGGCAACACCGACGCCGAAAACACACCTCCTGCGCTCGCTGCGCTTACCCTGGATCAGGGCTTCGCCATCGAAGATCTCGATGACGAACGCGCCGTCCTCAAGGTCACTGGCGAGCCGGGTTTCTACCATCTGCAAAACCTCAATGGCGGAGGTTCGGGCGGGTCCGATTCGCAAGATCAGCAGGAACAGCAAGACCAGCAGCAAAATCAGGATCAGCAAGAAGATCAGCAGGAGAGCGATGATCAGCAGCAGCAAGATCCTCAAGAGCAAGAAGATGGCGAGCAGCAGCAAGACGAGAGCGAGGCCCCACAAAACGAAGAGCAAGCCTCCGAAGAGCCGCAGGAGGCTCAGCCCCAGCCCTCCGAAGAGCCCACCGATGAGGAGCGGCAAGAGCTGATGGAGATCCTGCGCGCGCTCGAAGAGAGCGACGACAACTTCCAGCTCAAGAAATCCCTGCAAGACGTGCCTCGCCGCCACATTGAGAAGGACTGGTGATGGGCAGCTCAACCACGACACGATCCTCGCTACTCGCCACGGTATCCGCCCTCTGTGCGACGCTCCTGACGCTCTTCGCCGTTGAGGCCCGCGCGCAGCAAGACGTCGAGATCACGGTGAGCGCCTCGCCCAAAGTCGTCGCCCCGGGTCAGGTGGTGGAGTACCAGCTGGAAGCGCGCGTCGGGGGTAATTACGACATTCGCGTGGAGCGCGACCCCCGCTTTGGCCCCTTTCGCCTGGTGGGTGCGGGGAGCGCCCCCTCGATGATCAACCGCAACGGGCAGATCGAGCGCTCGCTCAAGGTGCGCTACCAGCTGCGCGCCCCTCAGGAGCACGAGATCTACACCATTGAGCCGCCGCGGCTGCGCGTGGGCACGCGCTCCTTTACCCCCAACCCGGTCAGCGTGCGGGTGACCGCCCCCGACCAGGTCCCCGAGCCGAGCACGCCCGAGGGGGCCCGCAATGGCGTGGCCTTTCTCGACGTGACGGTGGAGCCGGCGGACCGCGATCCTTATCTGGGTGAGCAGGTCACGCTCACCTACGAGCTCTACACCAACGCCCGCAGCCGCGGGCTTCGCGCCTCACCGCCGGATGAGCCGGCATTGAACGACTTCTGGGTCGAAGATTTGAGCGATGTCGTGGTGCGCCAGCGACGCATCACACGTCTGCAAGGCCACGACTGGAACGTCAGCGGCGTGCGCGGCTACGCGCTCTTTCCGCTCAAAGCCGGCGAGCTCACCGTGGAGGCGATGCGCCTTCCGCTGCAGCGCGCCTCGCTCTTCGGGCCGAGCTCCCAGATTGAGATCGAGGCCGAGGCGGTGACGTTGCGCGTGCAGGAGCTTCCCGACGGCGCGCCGGCAGGCTTTGATCGCAACAATGTGGGGCAGTGGTCGATGACTTCTCAACTCGACTCCAAAAGCGCGCGCGTTGGCGGCACGCTCCACTACACGCTTCGCATCACCGGGGTTGGCCGCGCCGCCCGCCTGAAAATCCCCACCTTAAGCGACACCGAGGCCTACCGGGTCATCGCCACCAGCGACGAGCCGCAACAGATTCGCCAGGGCACGCGCATCCACGGCACCCGCGAGGTGCGCTTTACCCTGATGCCCCTGCAGGAGGGCACGCTGACGCTTCCGGAGCTCTCCTTCGACTACTTTGATCCGGAGGAAGGCGCCTACAAGGTCGCCCGCGTCGAGGCGCGCACGATCCACGTGGAGCCGGGCACGTTGCCCGAGAACCTGGATGAGGCGCCGGTCGATGAGGTGCATCGCGGCGAGTCGGGGCAGTCGGAGTTCGATCTTCTGGAGCTGGCCGAGCCGAAGTTGACGGGGGATCTGGGGCCGGCGCGGGCGCCGTCGGGGACCATCCCCTGGTGGCTCTGGCTGCTGCCCCTTCTGGGGCTGGGCGCGCTGGCGATGGAGCGCCCGCTGCGCGGCGCGCTCGCTAAAAAGCTGGGCCCGGCCCGCGCGCGCCGCGCGCTGCGCCAGGAGCTCGACGCGCTCCTTGAGCAGGCCCGCCAGGCCGAGGGACGCGCCCGCGACGAGGCGCTCTTGCGCGCGCTGGCGCTGGTGCTGGAGCGGGGATTCGGCGTGCAGACCGGCGCGCTCACCGCCGCCGAGGTGCAGCGCGAGCTGAGCACCCGCGCGCTCTCGGAGGAGCTTGTCACAAAAGTCGCAGATCTCGTCGCTGAGCTCACCCGGGGGCGTTACGCGCCGGGAGCGGGCTCCGCAGAGACGCTGATGGAGCGCGCCTCCGCGCTCATCGCGACGCTTTTTGAGGAGGCGCACAGTACGGACGATCCGCGCTCCAGGAGCGCGCGTGCGAGCCGCACAGCCCTTTTGATCGCCGGCGGGGCTGTGGGCCTTTGCGCGGCGCTGGGAAGCCCTGGCGAGGCCCAGGCGCAGGCACAGAACATCGCGGAGGAGGCCGCCCGGAGCTGGGAGGCGGGAGCATTTGAGGAGGCGTCTCGGAGCTGGGAGGTGGCCGCCGACCCACACAACGACGCGACCCTCTGGTACAACGCCGGAAGCGCCGCGCTTCGCGCCGGCGATCTGGGCCGCGCCCGCCTCTTCCTGGAGCGCGCCGCCCTCACCCACGCCCACCACCCCGATGTGGCCGCCAACCTGCAGACCACCGTCAACTTGGTGAGCCTTAACGACGCCAACGCCGCGCGTTTTGGGGCGCAGAGCCCGGTGGTCGCCCGCGCGCTGCGCAGCGGTCCCTGGGTGGCGCTTGGCCTTGTGTGGCTTGCGTTTGCGCTCGCCATGATCCGCCGCTTAAGCGGGCGCCCCTCGGAAAGCGTGGTGCGCGCCGCCGTGATCGCCGCGCTGGTGCTGGGCCTCTTAAACGCCACGCTGCACCTGGGCATCGCGCAGATCTCCGGCCCCGAGCAGCTGGGCGTGGTGCTTCAAGAGAGCGAGCTTCGCGTAGCCCCCTCCGAACATGCCGGCGCCCACAGCGGACACCCTCAACTCGCCGCCGGCGCCGTCGTCGACAGAAAGCGCACCCGCGAGGGCTGGGTGGAGGTTGTTTTGCCCACCGGCGACGTGGGCTGGCTCCCCGCCTCCCGGGTCGAGGCCGTGCAACGCTCCGGCGACTAAGCCTCACAGCTCCCCCGAAGCCTCACGCGTGCACGGGCCGCATCCCCTTGCGCCATGCGCCCCGGCGCGCTCGAGGCCACACCAGACTACCCCGCCGCATCCGCGCGTCCTGCCGACCCTCAGCCGCTTACGATGGCCCGGGTGAACGTCCGACTTTCGGCGACCGCGCCCTCCCCTTCCATCGCGTTTCTGGCCCTACTCCACCACAAAAAAAGCCGCGCCCTGTTGAGGGGCGCGGCTTTTTTTTCACTTCCGCATCCGCTTCCCAGAAGAGAAGCGGACGCGTTGCATCATTTGGATTCCTGCATCGCCGCAAGGCCCTGAAGCATACGCGGCAGATCCATCCCGAGGGTCTGCTTGATCTGCTCCGAGCCGCTGGCCGCCTTCATCGGGGCAGTGCCGTGGCGGTCGACCTCCTGCATCTGCGAGTCGATGACGGTGATCTTGTCGATCTTGATCTCCTGCACCGTCGAGAGCATCGAGTCGAGGATCGTATCAAACTGCTGCAAGAGGAAGATGGGGCGGGCGGAGTCGCCGGCGCTCTTCCAGGTGTCGATGAGCTCGCGAAGCGCGACCACGTTGGCCTTCCCGTCCTCAATGAAGGAAGCGGCGTTGGCCTTGGCCTGGGCCTCAAGCTCCGACTTACGGGCCTGGGCGGGCTGAATCAGGTCGGCGGCGAGCTGGCGCTTGACCTGCTCCAGACGCGCGCGCTGCACGTCGAGGTTGGCGCGGGCCTTGGCGACCATCGCACCGACCTTCGCGCGCTCCTCAGCCACCATCGCCTCGCCACGGGTCTGCGCGTCGATGACGCGACGCTCGGCTTCGGCCTTGGCGATCTCCATCTGCGCGTTGACCTTGGCGGTGGCGCGCTTTTGCTGGTTCTCAGCGTCGAGCACGCTGGCCTCGGCGCGGTTGAGCGCCTCGGCGATGCGGCTCTCCATCAGGAGCGTCGCCGACTGCTGACGACCGATCGAGTCGAGGTAGCCCTGATCATCGCTGACGTGCTGGATGTTGAGCGTATCGAGCTCAAGACCGATGCGCGTCAGATCATGCTCGGCCTCCTCGGAGAGCGACTGCGCGAACTTGATGCGATCGTCGTTGACCTCTTCCGGCGTCAGCGTGGCGAGCACGCCGCGCAGGTTACCTTCGAGGGTTTCTTTGGCGATCTGAATGATCTGCTGGCGCGACATACCCAGAAAACGCTCGACGGCGTTGTCGATCAGCGGCGAACGGCTACCCACTTTGACGTTAGCCACGCCTTTCACACTCAGCGGGATACCACCTTTGGAGTAGGCGTTGGTCACGTGCAGGTCGATGACCATGTTGGTCACATCGAGCCTGTCGACGCGGTGAAAGAGCGGATTTCGAATCTTACGACCGCTGTGCACGATCGTGTAGCCGGGGGCTTTTTTCTCCCCTGCAAAGACCAGCACCTCGTTGGGCTGGCAGACTTCAATCAGGTGGGTCGCCGCGATCACTGCGATCACGACAAGGACCAGGATGACACCGAAGAGAGCGAAGATTCCCATAATTTCTCCTGTGGTGAAGCGTAGGTCACCGAAAAGCGTTCAACGTGGTGCTCAGGCCTTTTCGGTGGGGCCGTCGCGTTCTTCGCCAAGTTTCGGGATGGAGTGCTGGGTGGTGGGGCGCTTGGAGAAACCCTCACCCGACTCCCGAGCTTCCGAGAGCCGACGTCCCAGCGATGCGGGGGCGGAGGCGGACTTGCCACCGCCGGAACCCTCGGTCATGCCACCGCCGCCGGTGAGCACCGCCTCGATGTCGATGCCCACGGTCTCGCGCATCTCTTTGAAGAGCCCGCTGACGATGCCCGGGAAGCTGCTCACGTAGTTGGGGAGCGCCTTGCCGTTGCCGCTGTCGATGAGCGCAACCTCGCGCACCTCGACCTGGCGCGCGGCGTCAGCCACGCGTTTCATCACCGACTCCATACGCTGGAGGATGAAGACGTCCATCGCCGCATCGCCGGCGTCGACCCAGACCTCGGTCATCATGCGCAGGACCTCGGCCATGGCGCGGCCGCGCTCGGCGATCTCGGCGGCCTCACCGGCGGCGGTCAGCTCGCGGGCGACCTTATCGGCCTCGGCGGGGATGACGACGTCGGCCTGCAGGCGCAACTTCTCAAGCTCGGTACGAACCTGCTGAAGTTCCTGCTCGGCCTCAGCGCGGGCGGTCATCGCCCGGGCGGTGGCGCGCTCTTCTTCGGAGCGAGCGCGCAGCTCCAGGTCGGCCTGAAGCTCACGCAGGGCATTCTGCACGCGCTGGATCTGCGCCTGAGCGTTGCGGCGCGCAACCTCACCGCGGCCCTGGGCCTCGGCTTCCGACTCTTCGGCGGTCTTTACCGCGTTGGACTCGGCGACCTCGGCAACTTTGAGGATCTCGGCGATGCGCCGGCGACCGATGGAGTCGAGGTAGTCGCGATCATCGGCCACGTTCTGGATCTTCAGCGTGTCCAGGTGCAGGCCGAGCTTCTCAAGGTCGGGCTCGGCCTCGCGGGCGAGCTGGTCGGCGAAGAGCAGGCGGTTCTCGTTGACCTGCTCCGGGGTCAGCGTGGCGAGCACGCCGCGGAGGTTACCCTCCAGGGTCTCCTGAGCGACGCGCATGATCTCGTTGCGACCGCGCCCCAGAAAACGCTCGACGGCGTTGTGGATCGAGCGCTCATCGCTGTCGATCTTCACGTTGGCTACCGCCTGAAGGGTCAGCGGGATACCACCGCGGGAGTACGCCCCGGTGATGCTGATATGCACCGGCATCACCGTCAGGTCGAGGCGTTCGACCTTCTCGAAGAAGGGGTTAAAGAGGCGACGGCCGCCGGCCAACACCTCGTAGCCCCGCACCGAGCCGTCGGCCAGGCGGTAATCCTTACCCGAGAAGATCAGCACCTCATTGGGCCGACACACCCTCAGGAAATAGCGGTAGGCCCAGATCAACGCCGAGACGGCGATGAACCCGAAGAACCCTAAAAAGATGGTCGTAATGACGATACCTTCCATACCCTCTATCCCTTACGTTGATGAACCCGGGGCTGCGCAACCGGCGCAGGCCACAGCTTCATAATGGTCGCCGAGGTGCCTTAACTCTGCCGTCGTTCTTCGAGCGCGCGCATATCGACCACGCGCGCCACGCCGTCTTCAATCCCGAGGACGAAGCAGGACTCATTTAAGTCGAGCACCACACCCTCATCCTCGGTCACCGCCATCACATCCATGCTGCGCCCGCCGATGGTCACGCGAACTTTACCTCGCTGGCCCTTCTTCACCGGAAGCAGCACCCGGGCGGTGGTCCCCACAAAATCATCATCGTTGGTGGCCCGCCCGCCCTCGCTGAGGCCGCCTAAGTAGAGCACGTAGGCAACGGCCAGGCCGGCGCCCAGGCCCATCAAGGCCGAGAGCCCGGCGGCCAGCGCACCGCTGGCAAGCCCCAGCACCGTGAGCAGCGTGCCGGTCAGCCCGAAGAAGGCCATCGAATAGGTATAAAACTTAAAGCTTCGCAGCGGCCGAAAGCGCCGCCCGTGCCCGGTCTCAAAATCTTTGTCGGCGTCGCCATCAAAGTCCTTATCGACTTCAAATTCTTTATCGATCTCAAACTCTTTATCGATCTCAAACTCTTTATCGAGATCGAAGTCCCCCTCCCCGTCGGCTTCCAGATCGGCGTCGGATCCCAGCCCGGCGAAGACGGTCATCGCCACGAAGAGGCCCCCGAAGACCAGACAGAATACGTAGAGTGCCAGCATAGACGACCTGTCATCGGGCTCGCTGACCGGATGGCGAGATGAAACTCTCCCCATCATCCAGACATTCAACGAGCCCACGGACAAAAGTGGTGGACATGGATTAACGCGTGCGCAGCCTTTGATAGCGCGCAACGCCCAAGCGATCAAGGCGACTGCCGGCGAGTCGAGTTTTCGTCCGGCCTTTTAATGATGTGGAATACCTGCTAGAGTTCAGGGCGTTAACGGTGACGAAAATACTGAGTTCTTACGGCATGACCGGGCCCCTCACACATCTCACGTTGAAGCTTCTCGTTGGCGCCCTGGCGTTTGCGAGCGCTCTTTTGTTGACGCCTCGCGCGCTGGTCGACAGCGCCACCGGTGCCGACGACGACAGCGCCGAGATCTCTGTGCAGCTTCTGGAACGCCCCGAAGATTGCCTCTGGTGTTCTCCGCCCCCGGCCCACGAGCGATGCGACGATGCAAACGCCGCCGACGGTCACTGGCTTCATCCCGATGAAGCCCCCCCCGGAGAGTGTGACGATCGCGCTCCGGCGACGCGTCCCGGCGCCTGAACACCCCGATATGACCTTCCCGACGTGATACTTTTGAATCACCCCATTTAAAACCGACAGTCAGGGCCCTGATCCTTGTCACGCGCCGGATGCGCTGTGGCCAGGGCCGACGTACACCTGTATGAAGAGGATTCATGAGCGAAAACAACCTGCTACCCGCCCCGCCCAAAAAAGACTACCTGCGCTACATTCCGCTCGGTGGTCTGGATGAGGTTGGTATGAACTGCTCGATCATCGAGTGCAACGGCTCGATGCTGATGATCGACTGCGGCATCACCTTCCCCGAGACCGGCGACTTCGGCGTCGACATCGTGCTCCCGGACTGGAGCTACGTGCTCGACAACCTCGATAAGCTCGACGGTATCCTGCTGACCCACGGTCACGAGGACCACATCGGCGGCGCGCCCTTCTTCCTTCAGGAAGTCGATGTGCCCGTCTACAGCGGGCGGCTTACCCTGGGGATGCTTAACCGCAAGCTGCAGTCGCACGGGCTGGGCAACCAGGTGGACCTGATCGAAGTGGAGCCTGGCGAGCAGCTGGAGATCGGCCCCTTTGTGGCGGAGTTTGTGCACATCAACCACTCGGTGCCCAACGCCATGGCGATTGCGCTGCATACCCCGATGGGGACCGCGCTCTTTACCGGCGACTGGAAGATCGACCAGACTCCGATGTACGAGCCGATGACCGACCTCCCGCGCCTTGCGGCGCTGGGTGATCAGGGCGTGCTCGCGCTCTTTGGCGACAGCACCAACTCGGAAGTTCCGGGCTTCACGCGCAGCGAGCGCGCCGTCTTCCAGGGCTTCTCGGAGGTCTTCGAAAACGCGCCGGGGCGCCTCATTGTGGCGCAGTTCTCCAGTAACCTTCACCGCGTCGCGGGCCTGCTGGAGCTGGCCTACCGCCACAAGCGCAAGGCCGTGCTCATGGGTACAAGCCTTGTCAAAAACTCCAACATCGCCCGCGACTTAGGGTTCTTGCCCTTCCCTCCCGAAGATGTGCTCATCAACCCGGAGGAGATGGACAAGTATCCGGACAAGCGCATCCTGATCATCTCCACGGGCAGCCAGGCCGAGCCGCGCTCCTCGCTGGCGCGCATGGCCTTCGGGGATCATCGCCACGTGGAAGTGCAAGAGGGCGACACCATCGTGCTCAGCGCGCGTCAGATCCCGGGCAATGAGTACGGCATCAACTCGATGGTCAACGCGCTTTATAAGCGCGGCGCCACCATCATCACGGCCGACGACAAGGTCATCCACGGCTCGGGCCACGCCAAGCAGGAAGAGCTCAAGCTGATGCTCAACCTCACTCGCCCCACCCACCTGATCCCGGTCCATGGCGAGTACCGCATGCGTAAAGGGCACGCGCGTCTGGGCTCGGAAGTGGGCGTGGAGAACACCCACCTGATCGAGAACGGCGACTGCCTGCAGATCACCGATAAGGGTGCCGAAGTCATCGGTCGCGTGCATCACGGGCGTATGCTGGTCGACGGTCGCAACGTGGGCGACACCGAGGACTTCCAGCTGCGCGATCGTCGCAAGCTGGCCAGCGCCGGCATCGTGATGGCGATGGGTATCCTCGATCGCGAGTCGGGCTCGCTGGTCGCGCCTCCCACCGTTCTTCAGCGCGGGGTGGTCAACACCACCGAGAGTGATGAGTTGTTGGAGCAGGCTGCCCAGGCCGCCTGGAACGGCGTCCAGGAGCTCTCCCGGGCGGCGCGCGGTGACATCTCGGAGGTCAAAGAGGCGATTCGCACCCACATTCGCCGCTACATCAGTAAAGAGCTTGGAAGGCGTCCGGTGGTCATTCCGGTGGTGCACGAGCTCTGATGAAGTTGCCTTAAGGCCGCAGCGATGTTGACTCGACCCAACCTGGCCCGCGCGCTTCTGCGCGCGGGCTCACCTGCGTTTGTGCTGGCCTGGGGCACCACTGAGCAACTACCCGACTGGCTGGCAGCCCCGCGCCCCCTCATTCTGGGGGCGTTTATCTGTGCGGCGCTCTGGGTTTTGACCAGTGCGTCGCGCTGGCAACACCCCGCCTGGCGACTGATGTCTCTGGGACTTGTGCTGGTGGGGTTGACCCCCACCCTGCTGGTCTCGGCCACCCGGCCCGGACCGGCTTTTTTGTGGGCCTTGAGTCTTCTGCTGGGAGGGTACTGGTTGCTCTGGCTGCAGGATGGCCAGGTCCCGGCGCGGGGTCGCGGTGCGGCGGGGGCCGTCGGTGCCTCGCTGGGCATGGTCGCCGTCTGGCTCAATGCGGTGCTGGTATCGCCCCCGGAACTTCTGGGCGTGAGCTCGGTGGGACTCTCGATCGTCTTTGCGCTGATCGTGATGACCCACGGCCTGTGGCGCTGCCGTCAGGCCCCCCGCGAGCTGGCGATGCTCGCCAGCGCGCTGGCCCTGGCGGGCCCACTCCCCCTGATGATCGGAGCCAGCGTCGGGCTGACATTGAGCCTGTGGGCGGTGGTCGTGATCCTGCTCGCGGTACGGCTGTGGGTGCTTGATCACCCCGCTTCCGACCCCGAAGCGCACTGGTGGGAGCCTGTCGCCACCAACCCGGCGCGCCTGCTGGCGACGACCTTTTTAATCACCTGCGTCGTCGGAGGGCTTTTCCTCTCGTTGCCTCAGGCAACCTCGCGCCCGATCAGCATCATTGATGCTTTCTTCACCGCGGTCAGCGCCACGTGTGTGACGGGGCTGATTGTGCTCGACACCCCGGTGGACTTCACCGGCGTGGGCCAGCTCACCATCCTGGTGCTCATTCAGATCGGCGGGCTCGGGATCATGACCTTCTCGACGGCGGCGTTTTTGCTGCTGGGGCGCCGGCTGAGCATGCGCCATGAGGGCGCCATCGCCCAGCTGATTGGCGAGCGCGACCGCGGCCAGATCAGCGCGGCGCTCAAGTTGATTTTGTTGATCACGTGTGTGACCGAGCTCATCGGTGCGACGATCCTCTCCGGCCTCTTCTGGCTTGAGGGGTCCCCGCCGGGGCGCGCCATCTGGGAGGGGGTCTTCACCTCGATCTCCGCCTTCTGCAACGCCGGCTTTGCGCTGCGCTCCGATAGCCTGATGAGCGTGCAATCTAACCCGGCGATCCTGATGACGATCGGACTGTTGATTGTGGTCGGGGGGCTGGGGCCGGCGGTCGTCGCCTCGCTGCCGCGCTGGTGGCGAGGTCGCCCTGTCTCGCTGCATGTGCGCGTGGTGATGACGACCTCGCTTTTGCTCTGGCTTTTGCCGGCGGTCTTTTTCTTCTTCTCAGAATCCACCCATAGCTTTGAGGCACTGGGAACGGTCGACCGCGCGTTTAACGCCATCTTCCAGTCCATCACGCTGCGCACCGCGGGCTTTAACTCCGTGGACTTCTCGCTGCTGCACCCGGCCAGCGTGCTGATCATGCTCATGGCGATGTTCATCGGCGGCTCGCCAGGCTCGACCGCCGGCGGCATCAAGACCACCACCATCGCGCTGCTCTTTCTGGTGGTGCGCAGCGCGCTGGCCAACCGCGCGCGCGTCGAAGCCTTCGGGTTTCATATCCCGCAACAGACGATCTTCCGGGCGGCCGCCATCGCCACAGTGGGGGCGATGATCGGGGTGGTGATGACGCTCGCCCTGCTCATCACCCAGCAGATGCCCTTTATGATGGCGATCTTCGAGGCGTTGAGCGCGCTGGGCACCGTGGGGCTGACGATCGGAGGGACGGGCATGCTCGACACCGTGGGCAAAATCATTGTGATGCTCTCGATGTTCATCGGTCGAATTGGCCCGCTGACGCTCTTTCTGCTACTGGCATCGCGCACGCCGAGCTCCGACTGGACGCGCCCCACGCGCACCCTGCCGGTCGGCTAACTGAACCTCCTCTTTTCTGAACCACCTTCCTCACGCGCAGTGGAACTCCCATGGCAAAGCAGGCTCTGATCATCGGGCTGGGGCAATTCGGCATGGCCCTGGCTCGCTCGCTGACCGGCCAGGGCGTCGATGTCCTGGCCGTCGACACCAAAGAGGAGCTCGTGCAGCAGGCCGCAGGCTTTGCGGCCGAGGGCGCCTGCTTTAACGCCATGGACGAAGAGGCCCTGGCGCGGGCCGCCCCCGATCGCCGCGATATCTGCGTCTGCGCCATCGGCGATGAGTCGCGGGAGGGGGCGATCGTGGTCACCGCCCTGCTGCGAAAGATGGGAGCCCCCCGGGTGGTCGCCCGCGCCACCGACGAACTTCTCGAGCGCATCCTCCACCTGGTCGGCGCTCACGAAGTCGTCAACCCGGAGCGGGCCTTCGGTGAGCGACTGGCCACACGCATGCTCTACAGCGGCGTGCTCGAAGAGGTGCCCCTGGGCGAAGATCTTGTGCTCACCGAACTTCGCCCCCCGGAGGGGATGCTCGGCCGCAGCCTCAAAGAGCTGCAGCTTCCCACCCGCGTGGGCGTCAACGTCGTGGCCATTCGCCGCGTGATCGAGGGCCGAGGCATCGTGCAGCTTCCCGAGCCCGACACCGTCTTGCAAACCGACGACATCCTGGTGGTGGTCTCGCGCTCAGACGCCGCTCGCCAGCTCGTCGACTGGATCTAAGTGATGCGCGTTCGTACCGAAATCACCGCGCTGCTCATCGCCCTGCTCTCCCTGCAGATCATGACGTCGCTGGGGGCCATCGGCCTGCTCTCGCGCATGGCGCCGGCCATCGAGCAGATCATCGAGGAGAACTCCTACTCGATCATCGCCGTCGAAGAGATGCTGGTGATTCTGGGGAACACCCCGGTCAACGACGAGGATCTGGAGCGCTTCGATGAGGCGTTTACCCGCGCCAGCACCAACATCACCGAGAGCGAGGAGCGCCCGGCCATCAACACCATCGAGCGCTACCATCAGGCCGCGCTCAGCGGCGATGTGCAGGCGCGCGCCGAGACCACCGCCGCGCTCAGCGAGCTTGCGCGCATCAACCACGCCTCGATGGCGCGCATGGACGAGCGCGCCAAACGCATGGGTATCTCCGGGGCCTGGGCGGCAATGATCCTGGGCGTGATCAGCGTGCTGCTGGGCCTTGTCTTTGCCCGCCGACTGCTACACCGCGTCGTCGAGCCCTCGGAGGACTTTCAGGCCACCGCGCGCGCCTTCGCCAGCGGCGATCTTCTGCGCCGGGTGCACCTCGATGAGCCCCCGCCGGAGTTCAAGGACGCGGCCCGCTGCATGAACACACTCCTCGACGAACATCAACGACTTCGTCACGGGGAGGTACCCAGGCCGGAGGGAGCAAGCGCGGGCACGAAGATGACGCTGGCCGAGGGCGAACGCCGCCTCGCCATCGCCCTGCTCGACGACTACGCCAAACCCTCTGCGCTCCTCGACGCGTCGGGGCGAGTGCTGGCCACGAGCCGCTCCGCACTGGATCTTCCGGCTGAGGCGCGCGCGCAGCTCAAAGAGCTCGACGCCATCGAGGAACAGGAGCGCCTCTGGCGTCGCCGCCAGCTCACCGACGCGCTCTGGCTGGCCACGCTCAAGGGCGCCGAGGCTTGACCTTGATTTATCGGCCCGGATGGCTATCGTGGCCGCCGCTGACCCACCCCGCACGCAGTTCAGGTCTTCCCCATGCTCCCAGTCATCCTCGCCGGCGGCTCCGGCACCCGCTTCTGGCCGCTGAGCCGGCGCGCGCGCCCCAAACAGCTCATTGCCCTCTGGGGCGATCGTCCGATGATCGCCGAGACCTTCGACCGCGTCGCCAGCCTCGACAGTCAGGGCCGCGCGTTGCTGGTGCTGGGACAACATCACGTCGAGCCCACCTCCGAGGCGCTCCGCAGCCTGGGCACCGAAGGACTGGAGCTTGTGGTCGAGCCCCGCGCGCGTAACACCGCGCCGGCCATCGCCCTTGCCGCCGCGCGCGCTGAAGCCATCGCCGGCGATGAGCCCATCGCGATCTTTCCCTCCGACCACTTCATCGGCGGCCAGCAGGCCTTTGAGGCCTGCCTCAAACTCGCCGAAGAGCGCGCGCGCCAGGGCGCCATCGTCACCCTGGGCGTGCCCCCGACGCGCCCGGAGACCGGGTACGGCTACATTGAGAGTGAGGGCTCCATCGACACCGCCCCCGGCCAGGGGCCCATCGCGCTGGCGGTGCGGCGTTTTGTCGAAAAACCCGACCTGGCCACGGCCCGCGAGTATGTGACCTCGGGGCGTTTTGTGTGGAACTCCGGGATGTTTGTGCTGCGCCCCTCCACCCTGTGGTCGGAGCTTGAGCGCCAGCAGCCTGAACTTCTGCGCGCTTTTGAACCGGTGCGACGCAGTGGTGCCAGCGATGTAGCGATCATCGCCGAGGCCTTCGAGAAGGCCGCCTCCATCTCGATCGACTACGCGGTGATGGAAGGCGCGGCGCATGTGGAGGTGATCCCGGCCCTCTTTCGCTGGTCGGACGTGGGGCACTGGGCGGCGCTCGATGAAGTCAGCGCCACTGACACGCAGAACAACGTGGTGCGCGCCGACGCGGTGCTCGACGAGGTCAGAGACTCGGTGGTGCTCAGCGCGGGAAGCGAGCGCCTGATCGCGATGAGCGGCGTCGAGGGGCTTGTGGTTGTGGACACCCCCGACGCGCTTTTGGTGCTGCCGCGCGAGCGCGCCCAGCGGGTGCGCGAGATCGTGGATGCGCTCAAGCGCAACGGTCGCGACGACCTCCTGTAGAGCCTATCGGCCGGAGCGCTCATGTGTGCATCGACGCCAGAGGTCAGTCGCAGCAGCAACCACCGTGCAGTGCGTCGTGTGCTCATCTTCACCCTGGCCGCCAACCTGCTCGTGGCCATGGGCAAGCTCGCCTGGGGCTACCACGCCAGCATCGTGAGCATGCAGGCCGACGGCTTCCACTCCTTTTTTGACGCCCTCTCCAACGTCATCGGTCTTATTGCCCTGGGCATGGCCACGCGCCCCCCGGACCGTGAGCACCCCTACGGTCACCAGAAGCTCGAGGTGGCCGCGAGCATGGCCATCGGCATGATGATCCTGCTGGGACTTCTGGAAGTTGGCCGGGGCGTGTGGGCGGCGGCCACCGGGGCGGCCGAGCCTCAGGTGGGACCGGCCGCGTTCGGGGTCATCGGTGTGGCTATCGCCACGAGTTTTCTGATCAGCTGGTATGAGAAGCGCGCCGCGAAGCGCTACGACTCCATGATCCTGGCCAGCGATGCGGCCCACACCTTCTCCGACGCGCTCGCCGGCATCGCCGTGCTCATCGGGCTTGTGCTGGTGCAGGCGGGCGTCCCCTCCGGTGACATCTTCGCGGCGCTGGCGGTGATGCTCTTTATCGGGATGACCGCCTACCGCGTCTTACGCGACGGAATGGTCGTGCTGGTGGATGCGGCACTGCTCGACGCCGACGCCATCCGCGAAGTCGTCGGCGCCCACCCCGAAGTGCGCTCCTGCCACTACGTGCGCAGCCGCGGGATGCCCGGCGCGGTCCACCTCGACCTGCATGTGACCGTCGACCCCGATATGCGCATGGAGGAGGCCGGTGAGGTGCTTTTACAGCTAAAAGATCGCCTGCACGAACGCTTCCATGAGCTTGAAGACGTCCTCATTCAGCTCGAGCCCCACCACCCGGTGCATTACGAAGACGTGCCCGAAAACCTCGTCTAGCGCGTCTCATTTTTCAGAGCTTATTCGGCGTCGCCGCCCACAAGCTCCAGAAAACGCCCATCAAAGCGCGCCACACGGCGTCCACCGACCAGCCCGCGCAGCGTCTGCAGAGGCTCCGTCACGCTGACGCGCGCCGGCTGCGCCTCTTCGATCAGGCTCACCGTACGCAGCTCCGGCCCCCCCTGGGTGGGGAGCTCAAAGACGAGCGCCTCATCGCCCAGAATCTCGTCGATCACCTCGGCGCGATGCTCCTCCGGCCAGCCCGGCGGCGACTCGATGCGCAGCTGACGGGTGTCCAGATACACCAGGTCGCCGCCCTCGCTGCGCTGGGCTGCGCCCAGCGGCACCAGCAGCTCGTCGAGGATCGCCTCAAGCCACTCGCGGAACTTCGGACCGTGGTAGGTGTCCATAAAGAAGCTCGCGCGCTGGTAGGGCAGATACACCGTGGAGTGCTGATGCTCGAGCACCATTCCCAGCTGGCTGAACATCGTCGCCGCCGCCGTGCACTGCAGCATCTCGACGAGCGAATCCAGGGTGTACCAGCGCTCCGGCTCCAGCAGGCTCACAAGGTCGAGCCAGGTCATCTTCAGGGCGATGCCAAAACCCATGACCAGCCCGGCCTCAAAGATGACCGCGTCCATGGAGCCCTCGCCATTGGCGCGCAACCAACCGCCACCGGTCTCGTGGGTGGGCACGCCCGAGTAGGTCATCCAGCGCGGCACCATCTCGTCATTTTGCTTGAGCATGTAGATGGCGTCGCGCCTCCAGAAGTCGTCCAGGCCGATGGCCTCCGACATCAACCGGTCGGCGCGCTCCCCGGAGTAGCCAATGACCCACTCCAGCAGAAGTTCGCGGGCAAAGCGGCGACGGGGCACGTCGAGCATCAGGTCGAACTCCACGCCCCGCTCCAGGCGACCCTTTTTGGCCTGGAAGATGCGCGCCTCGGTCGCCAGGCTCACCACCGCCTCCCAGTTCAGCGGGGCCTCGGTGATGGCGTTGAGGCGCTCGACACTGGCCGCGTTGAGAAGCCCGCCCTTGCTCAGCGTGAGCGGCTCGCGGTCGAGCTCCAGCGCCAGCCATTTGAGCACGGCCTGCAGGTCGACCGGCGCCGGCGTGATGGCGCGACGCGCGCCCTGGTCGCTTAAGTCGTAAAAACTCTGGGCGACCCAGTCGAAGAGCCAGCGCCTGCCCAGCGTCCACAGCTCGCGCCAGAGCTCCTCGGGCACGGCGACCATGGGCACGTGCAGCACCGGATCGTCGAATCGAAAGAGCACCCCGGCGTGCAGAAGATGCTCGGCCACATCCTGCTGATGCTGCCGGTCCTGGGTGCGCATCAGCGGCACGATCTTCTCATCGGGGGCCTCCCCCCAGGTCGGGTCGAGATCATAGCCGTAGATCTGCTGCCAGTAACACACCCCGCCGAGCTCCAGGACCATCATCGCGTCGCCGATCCAGTCCTGGTTAGGGAGCGACTCGACCATCTGCGCGACCGTATCGGGCTGCTCAAAAGCCTCGGCCAGGCGCAGCACGCGCTCCGCCCGCGAGCCCTCCGAGCTCACCCCGTAGAGCGCCTCCAGGCGAGTGATCTCGGCGTCATCGACCCGGCCCAGGAGCATGATGAGCGAGGGGCGCTGGCCCTGGATGCGCCTGGCGAGCATCGCGGCGATCGCGCCGGGGACCACCGCCCAGAGGCCACCCTCGTCGGTACGACGCGTTTTGGCGATGCCCAGGCGCTGCAATATCTGCCGGGAGCGAATCGTCGCCCAGCCGATCGAAAGCCCGATATCATGCTCGAGCACCAGCTCTTCGAGCACCCGCCAGGCGGTGCCGGCGGGCACCTGCTCCTCGACCACTGCGGCGAACTTCTCCGGGTCTTCGAGCCAGACCGAGGCGATGGCCTCCGGGGTGTTTTCATCGACGCCGTAGATCTCAGCCATACGCGTGCGCTGGCGTGAGCTAAACTCCCCCAGGTGCGCCTCCAGGCGCTGGCGATGTGTGACGACGTATTCTTGAGGCTCGCTCATTCGCTCTTCCAGATGTGTCGGGGGGCCTGCCCCCTGCAGCGGGGCGAACCCACGCCCCTATCATGATGTCGTAGGGCCGACAACCCGGCGACCGGCCCTGTCAGGCGCTCGCCAGACACCGACCTCCTCGCCAACTCGCCACACCGAGCGCTGTCTGTGCCTTCTGCCGTGACGAGCTTTGATGAAGAAATGAACCGCTGCGACGTCTGAGTTATGGTAATGGCGCTGTCCCTCCTCATCCCCGGCTCCTGTGATGAACGCTTCTACGCATCGAATTCATGTCCGCCTGGCCCTCATTGCGCTGGCGACGGTGGCGCTCATCGCCTGGGCGCCGCGTTCGGCCGAGGCACAACGCCCGACCAAAGTGACGCCATCCCAGCGAGTCGAGCAAGTCGAGCAAGTCGAGCGCGCCGAGCTTCGAGCCTCGTTGCAAGAGCCCCGCGTCGAGCTCGCCGCGCCCCCGGCACAGACGCGACCCCGGGAGTTTCGCTGGCAGCAGGAGGAGCTCTTCTACTCGGTGCGCGTCAACGACGCCGAGGCCATGCGTGCCGGCCTGCGCACTGGCGAGGTCCGCCGCCACCAGGGTCGAAACTACGTGCCGCTGAGTGGAACAGCGCAGTCCCGCGGCTTCTTTCACGCGGTCTACCCGCTGCACGACCGGGCCAACACCTACCTCGACCCGGTCACGATGCGACCGCTGCGCACCGAGAAACACTTTGAGGAGCGCGGCCAGAGCCGCGTCTACAACGTCGACTACCGCCACCCCGGCTTTGAGGCGCGGGTGGAGCGCCTGCGCGAAGATCGGCGCCTGCGCTTTCGGGCCACCATCCCCGACACCACCCACGATATGCTCACCTGGCTCTACGAGCTTCGCGGCCAGGGGGAACTTGAGCTCGGCGACACCTTTGAGTTCTACATCTACGACGGCTGGCTCTTAAGCCGGCTCGATGTCCGGGTGGCCGCCCGCGAAGACATCCTCACCCCGTTGGGCTGGTTTCATACCTACCGCCTCGACTTCGCGCGCCATATCATGGACGCTGAGCACGGCGGCGTGGACGCCGAGCGTGGCGAGGTGGCCCCGCCTTCGGTCTCCCTGCGCGAATCTTCGCGACACACCGGCAGCCTCTGGCTGAGCCGCGACGCCAACTTCATTCCGGTCCGCGTCACCATAAACACCCCTCTGGGGGCCGGCGAGGCCGTTTTGATTCACTACAAACCGGGAACCGGCGCGTGACCTCATCGCACTCTGCTCCATCGGACTCACATCTCATTCAACCCGCCCCGCTGCGCCCCGGCGATCGCGTGCACGTGGTCAGCCCGGCCGGCCCGGTGGTGCCTGAACTTCTCGAAGAGGGCCTGGCCACCCTGCGCGCCTGGGAGCTCGATGTTGTGGTCGATGAGGCGGTGTACGCTCGCCGCCCCGGCGCCGATTATCTGGCCGGCGAAGACCAGGCGCGCGCGGCGGCCTTTCTCAACGCCTGGCGCGATCCTCAATGCCGCGCGCTCTTTTGTTCGCGCGGCGGGTTCGGGTCGCAGCGCATGTTGCCGCTGCTCAACGATCTCGATGTGCGCGCACAACCCCGCCACCTCGTGGGCTTTAGCGACATCACCGCGCTGCACCTGCACCTGGCGGGAAACTTAAGGCTTCAGACCTGGCATGGTCCGGTGGTCAAAAGTTTTGCGCTGCATCGCGACGATCCTCAAGACTCCGTCGAGCATCTGCGCGCACTGCTCTTTGGCGAAAAGGAGCGCACCTGGAGCATTGAGGGGTTGCGCACGCTGCGGCCGGGCCGCGCGCAGGGCCGACTTCTGGGCGGCAACCTCTGCGTGCTCGTGCACCAGCTCGCCACCGACTTCTGCCCCTCACTTCACGACGCGATCCTCGTGGTCGAAGATGTTGGGGAGGTCGACTACCGCATCGACCGCCTCTTTACGGCCCTGCGTCACTCGCTCAAAGGCCAGCGGCTCGCCGGGTTGGTGCTGGGCGACTTCAGCGACGCGGCCGGCGTCTACGTCGACGAGCAGGGCACTGACGCGTTTCTGGCCATGCTCGCCAGGGAGTTTAAGTGCCCGGTGGTCGCCGGCGCGCCGGTCGGCCACCGAAGCCCCAACCTGACGCTTCCCATGGGAGCTCCGGCCGAGCTTAACGCCGACCAGGGCCGCCTTACCCTGCTGACCTGACTATGAGCGCAGCCCCGCACTATGACTCAACTTCTCCTCGATCCGCAGCGCATCGACCGGGCGCTTGAGCGCGCGCTGGCGCCCTCGCTCGACGCCATCGGCACCACCCACACCTGCAGCGCCATCCAGGCGGCCGTGGGCACCCTCGATGGCCAGCGCTACCACCGGGCCATCGGCCGCACCTCCTTTGAGCCTGGCGCGCTTTCTGTGTCGCCCGAGACCCCCTTTGATATCGCCAGCGTCACCAAGGCGCTCGTCGGCGCCACGCTTGCGATGCAGGCCATCGACCGCGGGCTGGCCGACTGGCACGCGCCACTTTGCGAGCTTTTTGCGCCCTGGCGTCAGCACCCCGACCCGCGCGCCGCACAGGTCACTTTTTTGCAACTTCTCAACCACACCAGCGGCCTGCCCGCCTGGCATAAGTACTACCTCGAATACCCCCTTAGCCCCTCGCCCAAACGCGCGGAGCACACGCGCCGAGACGTGGTAGCGCGCATCTGCCAGACCCCACTCTGCGGCGATCCGGGGGGCATCTACGCTTACTCCGACCTGGGGTACATACTGCTGGCGAGCGTGCTGGAAGCCATCTTTGAAAAACCTCTGGCCGAGGTTGCGCGCGCGCAGATCTTTTTGCCGCTTCAGCTGCAGCACACCGACTACGTCTGGGCGGCGCGCGGCGATACGCCACTCACCGGCGCAGCGGCAACCGAGCGGTGCGAGCTTCGCGGCGGCGTGGTGAAAGGCAGCGTCCACGATGAGAACACCGAGATCATCGGTGGCGTCTCCTGCCACGCCGGCGTCTTCTCCACCGCCGACGATCTTCTACGATTTGGTCTGCACCTGCTGGCCATCGACCATGGCGAGGAGGTCGACGCCGCGCTCGTCTCCCGCGAGACGCTGCACTTTGCCTGGTCGGAGCAGGCGGCGATGGCCGGCGGCAACCACCGCGGCGGCTGGGACACCCCCAGCGGCGCGACGTCCAGCGCCGGCCGCGGCTTTTTGCCAGCCACGACCGTGGGTCACCTGGGCTTTACCGGAACCTCTCTGTGGCTAGAACGAGAGAAAGGCGTGGTCAGCGTGCTGCTCACAAACCGTGTCTACCCCACCCGGGAGAACGCCCGCATCAAGGCGGCCCGCATCGACTTCCAGGAGGCGGTGCTGCCGCCCTCCCCCCTTGCCCAGAACCCCTGAATCTCATTCTTATTGAGGAGCCCCGATGACCTACCACCACGAGCTACGCGTCGCCGAATCGATCGCGCGCCAGGCCGGCCGCCACA
Organism: Lujinxingia vulgaris; assembly: GCF_007997015.1. Classification (NCBI taxonomy): domain Bacteria; class Deltaproteobacteria; order Bradymonadales; family Lujinxingiaceae; genus Lujinxingia; species Lujinxingia vulgaris. The sequence continues at coordinate 607,571 of NZ_VOSM01000002.1, read as the reverse complement.
TCCTGCGCGAGCGCGCCAAAAACATGGAGGTCTCACTCAAGGCCCCCAACGATCTTGTGACCAACGTCGATCGCAGCACCGAGCGCCTCATCACTGCGGCCATCCGCGAGCACTTCCCCGACGATGATATTCTTGGCGAGGAGTACGGCGACCATCAGGGCGACTCGCCAAAGGTCGGCGCGCAGCGGCGCTGGCTCATCGATCCCATCGACGGGACCGTGAACTTCACGATGGGCATCCCGCTCTACTGCGTCTCAATCGCGTTGCAGGTCGACGGGCACACGGTCGTCGGAGTGATCTATGAGCCCAACCGCGACGAGCTCTTCAGCGCCCGCGATGGCAAGCCCGCCACGCTCAACGGAGCGCCTATTGAGGTGAGCGACTGCCCGAAGATCGCCAACGCCGTGCTCGTCACCGGCTTTCCCTCCGGGCGCGGCGAGGAGTTTGAGCAGGCGCTGGAGCAGTTCATCAACCTCACGCGTACGAGTCGCGGGGTGCGGCGACTGGGCTCGGCGGCCATTGACCTGGCCTATGTGGCCTGCGGGCGCATCGACGCCTTCTGGGAGTTCGGGCTGAGCCCCTGGGACACCGGCGCGGGCTACCTGATCGTGGCCCAGGCCGGTGGTCAGGTCAGCGCCCTCGACGGCTCGCCCTACCACGTCGAAGGTCGCAGCATTCTGGCGAGCAACGGCGCGCTGCACGCCGAGTTGATCGAGGCGCTCAAGCTCTAAGCCGGCCCCCTGCCCTTTTGTTCGCCCTGCGGCTGTGGCACAACCTAAAGGGCGCGCCGCCGCGGTGCGTACGCCCCCGGTCGAAGCCGTCGTCCCCGTTGTAGTCAGGTCTTAGGTCTTATGTGTTGCCCGGTCTGTGCTCGCGAGATTCCCACCGATGCACGCTTCTGCGCCTACTGCGGAAGCTCGGTGCGAAAATGCGAGCCCTGCCAGCGCTTCTACCCGGGTGATGCCCGCTATTGCGGAAGTTGCGGCGAATCGCTCATCGTCGAGCGCCGCCCGACCTTCGAGCCGCCCTCGGAGGTGGCCGATACGGTCTTTGGCTACCTCTACGAGCTCAACGCCAACCCGCAGCAGTTCCCGCTGGAGCAGGGCGACAACACCATCGGCGCAGGCGGCAACAACGACATCGTCATCCGCCGCCCGGCTGTCTCCTGGAACCACGCCATCGTGATCTGCCGCAATGAGCGCGTGATGATCCAGGACTCCGCCAGCACCAACGGCACCTACATCAACGGCAAGCGCGTGCGCACCCCGCACGCGCTGACCCACGGCGACCTTCTGCGCTTTGGCAGCGAGGAGTTCAAGGTCTGGCTCAAACCCCGCTACCGAAGCTCCGAGAATATCTGAGCCGACCCACATCTCGACCATAAAAAAAGCGCCCCGCGGGGCGCTTTTTCGTTCCTCACGCACGCGCGCTGACCTCAGCGACGGCTGCGCTGCTGAGCCTGCTCGATCGCCCGCTGGATGGCCTCCATCCCGCCGACCTTTTCGATGCGCTCGTTGAGCTCCTCGAAGCCCTCGTCGACCTCTTCGCGCGGGAGGTTGCCCTCTTCCAGGCGCGCGTCGGCCTGCTTGCGGCAGGTCTCGTAGAAGGCGTAACCGCGACGCAGAATCTGGGCGTCGTTGCCCGCAACCTCCAGGGCTTTCCAGAGGCAGTCTTCGGCGTCGGCAAAACGCCCCAGGCGCTCATTGTAGCTGATCAGATTGATCTGGCTGATGACGTAAACCGGGAGCACCGGCTGCCCGAGCGCCTCAAAGGCCTTCTCGGAGAGCTCTTCGGCGTTGCGGCCCCAGCGCAGCGCGTGCTCGAAGCGCTCCTCATCAAAGAGGATCACGCTGAGCTGCTGGCAGCCCTGGGCGAGCTGCGCCTGGAAGTTGGGCTGGCCGGCCTCGGCCAGGGTCTGGGCGAGCTCCACGGAGCGCTCCATCGCCGCATCCGACTCCTCGTAGCGCTTCTCGCGGGCGTAGATCACGGCCATGTTCTGGTTCGCACCGAGCTCCAGCGCGTCGACGCCCGGCTCGTCGCGATCCCGGAGAAGGTCGATCAGATTCAGCGCCTTCTCACCGGCTTCCAGCGCCTCGGGAGCCTTACCCATGGCGATGTAGATACTCGAGAGGTTGAGGTGGGTCGCGGCGCTGTTGGCCTCGAAGGACTCCCCGCGCTCGATGAGCTGCGTGCAGATCTCGGCGGCTTTGCCGTGGTAGCCCAGCGACTCCTCGAGCTTGTTGAGACGCTGGTGGGCCACACCCAGCTCATTGCTAACGCGGGCGCGCAGCTTCAAGACATCGTCGCTCTCCTCCTCGGCCATATCGAGGATTGCGTCGGCCTCGCGCAGCGCGGCGGCGCCGGCGGCGTTTTGGTTCTGACGCAGGGCCTGGCTGCCCGCGTTGACGAGATCATTGGCAGCCTTGAGCTGCGCGTCCAACCAGCGGCTATCTTCCATGGCGATCGTCCTTGGTGTGTCGCTACGTCATTAATGGGTTTGCGCTGCGCCTGTGGCGAAGGGCGCTCAAAGTGCGGCAATCGAGGGGCTTCGTCAATGCCCGGCCTTTTTAGCCCGGGCTGCGCCTTAAGGGCAGCTTCCGCTGCGCGCCTGCTCCAGGCCGCGTCGGGCCTCGGCCACCGAGCGGGATCCGGGGTACTCGGCGACCACCGTCTCAAAAAAGACCTCGGCGTTGGGACACTGGCCCATCTGCAAAAAGGCCTGGCCGATGCGCAGGTTCGCCTGGGCCTGACGGCTGGTCGGCGCGGAGCCCTCGAGCACCTTCTGATACTCGCCAATCGCGCTCACCCACTGCGACTCGGCAAAGAACGCTTCACCCAGCTGAAAGCGAACCTCATTGGCTCGCGCATCATCACTGTGACGCTCCAGAAAGCGCTCGTAGGCGCGACGAGCCTGGAGGTAATCCTCCTCGGCCAGACGCGCGTCGCCGAACTGGCGCAGCTCATCGGGATCTTCGGGGAGTTTGATGGCCTCCCCCGACTCAAAACGAAGATCGACATCGCGGCGGAAGAGCTCCAGGCTCTGCTCCATACGCATAAAACGAAAGTCGAGCTCTTCGACCGTACCCCGCAGGTTGTTGAGATCTTCGCGGGTGGCGGCGACTTCCACGCCCAGGTCGGCGCTGTTGCGCTGCAAGAGCTCGCGGGCCTCAGCGAGCACCTCGCGAAGCTCGGCGACATCCTCACGGGCGCTGGCGACCATCGCGGTGAGCTCTTCGCGCTCGGAGGCGCTCTTGGAGATGATGGCCTGCTGCTCGGCGCGCAGCGCCTCGATATCTTCCTGCATCGTCTTGCCCTGCCAGATCGGCAGGCACCCGCTGGTGCTCAACGCAAGAACCACGACAACGGACTTCCACATAGCTTGACCTTGCACGAAACGACTCATGAACTTCAGAGGGCAGAAGGCCCGCAACCTTCGGGCGGCGGGCCTCCTACCTTAGTGATTCGCTCTCAGCTCACAAGCCGAGGTTGCACTCTTTGAGATCAGCGCACGTTGAAGTCAGCGCGGCGGTTGGCGCGGTGACAGCTCTCCGGGCCATCTTCCTGGCAGACGCGCACCGGGCGGGAGTCGCCGTAGCCCACGGTGGTGACGTTGGAGCCGTTCACTCCGAGCGAGGTCAGGTAGCTGCGCACCGAGCGGGCACGACGCTCGCTGAGCGCGATGTTGTACTCGGAGGTTCCACGCTCATCGGCGTGACCTTCGATCTGAACCGAGATGCCGCGCTCCTGGATGCAGGAGGCGTTGCGCTGAAGCGCGCTGCGCGCCTCATCGGTGAGGTTGGAGCTGTCATAAGAGAAGAGAACCGTCTCGAGCTGGCAGACCTGCACCGGGGCTTCTTCGCAGGTGCCGCGGCGGCAGCGCATGCCTTCACCACAGTCGGCGTCTTCGGAGCACTCCGGCTCCACCACACACGAGCCGCCTTCGCAGATGTAGCCCTCTTCGCAGTCGTCGTTACCCAGGCACTCCGGGCCGCAGCGGTTGTCGCGGCAGACCTGGTTGCCGGGGCAGTCGCCGGTGCCGACGCAGTAGCCCGGGATCTCTTCGCAGACACCGGCGCGGCATTCCATGCCGGCGTCACCGCAGTCTTCGGTGGTGCGGCACTGCTGGCAGAGGCCGTTGACGCAGTAGAGACGACCCTCGGCTTGGCCGGCCTCACTGTCGGCGCAGTGGTTATCGGTCTTGCAGTTAGGGAAATCAGGGCGACAGGCCACCGAGCTCAACGCGATCAAAGCGGCGACAGAGAACAACGCGAACATACGTCGAAGCGACATAACGACAGACTCCTTATAATACGGCATTTACAACCGACATCTCATCCACTTCCCGGCAGAACCCTCGATTCGAGAGCTGACAATCACTCTGCCGACACCTTCAGCGAGCGTGTGGGGCGCGGGCTCCGCACGCGGGCCATCTACCCACATCGCTCAAAGGCTCTTAACTGCCGCAATATACGGAGTTTCCGGTTATTACCAAGCGAATTTTCGCTAAATGTTGCATCAACAAACGCAACATCCTGTGCGCAGCGCGGGTGCTTGCGCCCCGATCCGACATGTCCCAGACTCATCTTCGCGACACCCCCAACTCGCCAGATGCCTCCCTCGAATCGACGCCGCTTGCAGTGATGCCGTGAACAACGCCGCGACGAGCCCTCATGAAATCCTCAAGCCCGCGCGTTGGGCGGGCGCGCTGGCGTTGACGCTCTCCTTTGCCCTGCCCGTGCTTCTGGAGCTGGCGGGTCTTGCGCGGGTCGGCCATGCGGCGCCCGCGGAGTTCATTGCGCTGGCCACCGATCAGGCCCGAAGCGCCCCGCTCTTCTGGCCCCTGGTGGCGCTGGCGGTGGTGCTGAGCCGGCCGGACTCGCCAGCGGCCCCGCTGGCGTTGGGAGCCGCGGCGACGCGCGCCCTGGTGGCCACCGCCATTTTTGTGGCCGCGGGCCTTCCCTTCGGGCTGAGCGAGGTTCACCTCTGGCGCGCGCTGTCTCTTGCGCCCACCGCCCTCTTTTTACTGCTTGCGCTGCGCCTCTTTGCGCATCGCCGCGATCGCGCGCTCCTCGCCAGCGCGGCGAGCGGAGCAGCGGCCGGAGCGCTGGCGCTGGCGCTGCCTCCCGAGGTGGGTTGGGCTCCGGTCATGAGCGCAGCGCTGACACTCGCCCCGCTGGTCGGGGCCGGCGTTGCGCTGCGTCTCTCCCGGGCGGCCGAAGTCTGGCGCGTTCGCGCCGCAGCACCCTCGTTCACGCTGGCGCGAGCGCCCGGGCTGATCCTCATCTGGGCCGGCGCGCTGAGCCTTCTTCTGGGCGCGCGCCTTCTGGCCCGCCAGGACCTGACCTGGCGCTCGGAGTGGCTCTCCGATATGCCCGCGCACGCCGAACCCAGCGCGACGGCGCTGCGCGAGCTTGCCGGCCGCAGTGATCTCCCCGGGCCAGGCTTCGCGCTGTGGAGCGACTGGCCTTACGCCATGGGCGCCTACACCCCGGGGGGCTTTGTGGCGCTGGCGTACCTGCTCTGCACCGTACTGGCGCTGGTCGCACTTGTGGGGCTCGGGGTGGGCGCTGCTAAGAAGCTCTCGCGCGCCTCTTCGACCTCCCCATTTCCGGCAGAGCGCGTGGCCACCGCCACCGCCGCAACGCTCGTCATTCCCCTGCTTGTGGCCCCGGCGTCCACGCTGCAACTTCTCGGCGCCGACCCGCTGCTGGCCTTCCTCGGCATCCAGCCCGCCCGCATGATCGCCGCCGGCTTGATCTTCGTCGCCCTGCTCTTCACGCTCTTGCCCGAGGCCCTCTCGCGCACCACCCTGGCCAGCCGACGCTACGCGCTGCTCGGGGCGCTGGTGCTCGTCGCACCACCGGCCACCCTGCTCTTCTTAACCGACCACGCTCGCGTCACTCCCCTGGGCGTCGCCTCCACGATCTCGCTGGGCGCCGGCGTCCTGACCACCCTCCTCAGCCTGAAGATCCCCCGTGCCGCCGACCGCTGACATCATTCTGCGTGGGACGACCTCCGCGAAGACCACGCGCAGAGCCATCTTCCTCTGCCTGCTCTGCGGGCTCACCGCGGGCTGCGGCCCCATCGATCCGCCGCCGCCCACCGATGCCGAGGGGGAGCCCATCCCGCAGCCCGCCCCTCTCGACGACTGGCTGCGCGTGGTCGAGGTCGCCCCGGCCCAGACCATCGCCACGCGCCCCACCATCGAGGTGCGCTTCAACGCCTACCTCGACCCGGCCACTTTCAATTCTTACAGCGCGCTCTCGGTGCGCTCCGGCGGGCTCAGCACCAGCGGCCGCATCGACTACCGCATGACCCGAAAGACCCTGCGCCTGCGCCCCCGCACCGACCTCATCGACGGGCTGCGCTATACCCTCTTTGCGTCGCCGAACCTTCGCAGCGTCACCGGCGCGCCGCTCTTCCCCAACACCCCGGCCCCGGAGCGCTTTACCGACGCGACCCTTCCGGCATCACCGCCCCTGGATCGCCCGCCAGTGACCTGGAGCGACATCGCGCCACTCTTCGAGCACTCCTGCAACGGCTGTCACAACGATCCCACCTGGCAGCTCCCGGAGCTTACGCCCGAGACGCTTCGCCAGACCCGCTCCACCCAGGTCGATGCCCCTCTGTTGATGCCTTTTGAGCCGGCAAGCTCGTACCTGATGCATAAGATCCTGCCGGATTACCCCCGACGTCGCTTCACCGTGCAGCCTCCGCCCTACAGCGACGCGCCCCCCTTGAGCCTCGATGAGATCGAACGCATCGAGGACTGGATCGCACAGGGCGCGCGCTGACGCGCGCGCCCTGTGAATAACGCTCAACTCAACCTTTCAGGTCACACAGACCTTATTCGGCAGCCGCCTCAGCCCGGACCGCAGCCACGATGGCCTCCGGCGTGAGCTGACCGGTGTAGCGCTTGCCGTTAATGAAGAGGCTCGGCGTTCCTTTCACGCCCGCGGCCATACCTTCCTGACGATCGCGGGCGACCAGCGCACCGATCTCCTGCGACTTCAGGTCTTCCTGGAAGCGCTCGTAGTTCAGGCCCAGCTGACGCGCGTAGGCCTCCAGACGCTGCGGGCTGAACTGCTGCTGGTTGGCGAAGATCAGGTCGTGCATCTGCCAGAAGCGATCCTGCTTATGCGCGGCGTTGGTCGCGCGCGCTGCCAGATCTGAGAGCGGGCTCCCGAGCGGGAACTGCTTGAAGTAGATGCCCACATCATCGCCCAGCTGCTCGTGCACCGCGCTGAGCACGCCGGCGGCCATGCGGCAGTAGCCACACTGGAAGTCGGCAAACTCCACGATCTTCACGTCGGCCTCAGCCGAGCCTTTGACCGGCACGCCTTCGAGCACGAAGTTGTGCACGCGCTCTTCGTCATTCTGCTGCTCGGCGACGCGCTGCTGCGCCTCCTCGCCAGCGCCTTCGGCCAGCGCGGTGGCCATGGTCGTAAACGCCGTCTCGGCCTCCTCGCAGCGCTCCTCTTTCTGCATGCACTCATTGAGGCTCTCGGTGCTGTCGGGGCAGGGGCAGAGCTCACCCTCGGCCATCTCGGTCAGGCGAGCACGCTCGGCCG
>NZ_VOSM01000001.1:915000-917808 GCF_007997015.1 Lujinxingia vulgaris | reverse complement strand
GGCGTCGCGGCCAGTTGAATCCCCGCCGGCTGATGGGTCTTTCGTTTGGCCGTCGACAGCCGCGCCTCAACGCACGCCCCGAGGTTGGCCCTGAGCGGCTTGCCCGAACAGTCGCCGAAGACGAAATCGCAGAAGGATTCGAGATCTGCGCACGAGGATGTGAAGTTTGAAATGTCCATAAGCGCGTTAGATCAGGCTTCGACCAGGGCCGCAATCAAAATCGGAAGAATCAATCAAGCAGTAATAATCGCCGACCACCTATCGTACGGTCGATGCTCGACGCCAACCGCAGAGAGCCCGATATCAAAGCGCGCGAGTCGCTCGGACAGCGTTTCCGGCTCAGTTTTGTAAGGAACTTCGACCACCCGGCCGGCTAGCTCGAATACATCCGAAAACGCGCTCGGATTTGTGTGTCTCGCACCGCGAGCCAGTAATGATTCAATAATAAGGCCTCGGTCGCGCGCTGAGGGGGCCCAAACATCAAGGTCGCGCGGTGGACGCCCTGTGATCAGCGACTTAAAGGCGCCGCCTGCCAGAAAAAAACGCGCACCTGAGTCGAGTCCAATTGTCGCGGCCACCTCTCGCCGGGCAAACTCGATCACATCACTTTCGGTCAGGCCGCAGAGCGACCCGATGTGTACCGCTTCATCGTCTCGGTAGGCCGTATTTATACCTTCATGGGTCTCCCAGAAAAACGCCCCCTCGAGATACCAGGGCCAGTCCGCAGCCCCGAGTTTTCGACCAAGAAGGCGTGCCGCGGTAGCGGTTATTAGCGAGTCGTGCGTCACAAAAACATGCACGCCAGGCTCGTCGGCTGCCGCGGAGAGCATCGACTGTACAAGGAAGCGCGCGGCCTCGTCTGGTCGCGCCATTCCTGGAAGCGCCGAGGTTTCGGTGACCAGATGACGCATCACACCCTCATGGCCGAGTTCCTCCCAGTTCGTCCAAGCGCGCCTGCCGTCGACGACGAAGACACCCGGGTCTCCGAGGAGAGGATCGCAGACGACGGTGATCGCGGCGTCCGCCCCCTTAGCGAGTGCTTCCGCCGTCTTAACACAGCGGACCAGCGGACTTGCGTGAAGTGTCCGTAACCGACCGCGGAAAAGGCCGCCGAGTTCGAACGCAAGTTGGTGCCCAATGTCCGTGATGGGGAGGTCATAGCCAACATCGCCGAGAGGTAGTTCATCACGGACCGAATGCCTGAGCAGTATGACGACCGCGCGATCCTCCGGTGCGCTCTCAATAAGACGAAGCACCGAGGGCGGGATTCTCCAGTCTACATCGCTCACAGCGCCACCCCCACCGCGACCGAGGGTAGCGCCGGGAGCCTTCGTACCGTGCTCAGTTCAAAGCCAGCCGCGAGGAGTAACTCACCGATTTGCTCCGACGACCGCTCGCGGCCGCCGGTCGCCATAAGTAGGTGAAGATCGCAAAGCGCACCGGCCACGCTCTCCTCAGGGACCAACATCTCCACAATGTAAATACGTCCCCCCGCAGGGAGAGAGGCTCGTGCATGTGTGAGAATCCGAATCGCATCAAGGTCATCCCAATCATGCAGCACGCGTGACAAGAGCACCGCGTCGCCTTCGATTTCCCAGGGCTCGAACAGGTTGCCGCTCCGCCAACGCAATCCGGGAGTCACGGCATTCGCCATCGCCACCACCTCAGCGCGTTCCAATACCGTGACCTCGGCGTTGGGGTGAGCCGAGAGTATCAGCTGGGCTAGCACACCGACGCCCCCACCTGCGTCAATGATGTGTTCATCGCCGGTGAGACCGAGTGCGAGGCAGACTTCGGTGTAGTCGTGCCGTGCGTAACTGCGAAGCATGCGATGATGACCAACGCGCCGTTTTTCATCACGCCCGACCTCACCGAACACGTCGGGCGCGGTCCAGTTGGTGTTCTTCCGAAGGGCATCGGGGAGACCTCGCCACATCGTCGACAAAGGTCCTGCGTACTCGATAGCCGCATCGGCCAGCGTAAGGGAATGATCGGCCCGGAGCAGCCCACCCCGCATCGTGAGCTTCCAATACTCACCGTCTTGAACGGCAAGCCCCAGTTCTCCCAGAGCTCTCAAAAGTCGCTGCGTGCCGTCGGTGCTGAGGTTACAACGGTCCGCGACCGCCTGCCGGGTTGCTGGCAAAGCCTCAATGACGCCCAGGCTCACTGCCGTGCCGATTGTCTGCGTTCGCCAGAAACCAACCATGTCTCGGGACAAACTCGCGAATTCCGATTGCCTGGCCGGTCGCAGCTCAACAAGTGTTGTCCCACTTTCGTCAATGACCTCGAGCGCGCCGTCAAATCGCTCCACTCGCGCTTGCCCATTATAGAACGGCTCAACCGCCTGGAAACGTCGCCTATAGGCAGGTCGCCCCTGGAGGTTTACGTGCATCCAACCCTCATCGTCCCGCGCGCGCGCGTAACCTTTATGAAAGATGTCGAGGTCAACGAACCAAACCCCGTGTAACAATATCCCGTTAAGATCAACGTGCGTTGAGTGCCCGCAGGCCGCCTGCACGACCGCAATCCCGTCGCGATAATCGCCCGCGTAGCACCATCGGGCAGAGTAGGCGGCGACGCCTTCGCGCGTTATGTGGTGGTAGGTGTTGTCCTTGTTGCGAACGGTGCATCGACCCTGTTGGAAGTTGCCGCACCAGTCATACTTCTCGCTATACGCATCTTGGCCTTCTGCCCCGATGTGGTGCGCTCCGTCCGGCCCTTCAACCGCGGCCAGCCCCTCATAGAATCCAAAGGTCCTGCGAAAACGCCTTCGATATGCTGGCGTTCCGTCGCACCTCACGTGCCACG